>JALUUU010000023.1 GCA_027021185.1 archaeon
TGCAGAAGAAAATATAACGGTGGTCGATGACGGCAATTTCGTCCTGGATTTAATAATGCTCCCAGCCCTAGAAGAGGAGAGACTTTTTCCCCCAGAGACTGTTGAGCTTGACGAGCTTGCCGCCGAGGACCAATCCCAGAACCGATTTCTATACCCTGCTGCCATTCTTGTTCTCATCGTAGGCATTATCGCTGTCTTCCTATTGAAGAAGAGAGGAAGAGAAACACTGCCAGGGGCTGAGGAGCTTCCTGAAGATCTTGTAGAAGTCTTGGATGTCATCCGTGTTAAAGGTGGCAGGGTAACCCAGACGGATCTTAGGAAAAAGCTTCCATACAGCGAGGCCAAAATAAGTCTAATGCTCACAGATCTTGAGAGCAGGGGGCTTATAAGAAAAATCAAAAAAGGTCGCGGGAATATAATCGTCCTTGTTCAGCCTAAACAATGAAAACCGCGGCGGCTATGACAGTGGTCCAGAGCCCTTTTTTGCCTACGATGGCCGTCTGGGTTATGTTCCTCGTGCGGACGATTTCATTGCTCATCTTCCAGACCTCTTTACGCTCGTCGTAGTCCTCTTCCACGTTGAACTTGATTCCGAGGGTCGTGGCCAGCATGCATGCGGCTAAATCCTCGGCGTAATCCCCGGCCTTTTCATCGGTTTCGCCGAAGCTGTGATGCTCACTTAGATACCCGTATTTGGTCTTGTCCGCTGGAATGGCGCAGCCAACGGAAGCGGCAATTAAGCGATTAGGCTCGTTGCTGCTGTTCTCACTCAGCACGCAGTAAAGGATCTGACCTGGCTTCAGCTCTTTCTGTCCGGCTTCTCGGGAAATAATTTTACAGCCCGGCGGGAGAATGCTGGATACCCTAACAAGGTTGTACTTCTCTATTCCAGCATCTCGAAGAGCGAGCTCAAATGACTCCAGCCTTCTCTTATGCTTTCCAACCCCTTTGGTGAAGAAGATCTTTTTCGGAATCACGGCTCTATCACCTTTCCGCTACAAGAGATATTTATTCTTTATCGTTCCCAAAGATATTTATCCGTGGGGGTGCCATGGGAAACTCATGGAGCCGGAAAAAGAGATCCGGAAGCTTAGATTAGAGATTGATGAGATAGATAGAGAAGTCGCTCAGCTCCTTCAGAAAAGGTTTCAGGCTGTGAGGAAGATCGGCAGGGTAAAAAAAGCCGCGGGCACGGCGGTGGAGGACTCCCAGAGAGAAAAAGAAGTGCTGAGGAACTATATGGAGGAGGCAGCGGGCTCCATGGATGAGGAATTTATTAAAAAGTTCACTGCTCTTGTGCTGGAATACAGCAAGAAAATTCAGAGGGATTTGAAGTGAAGGTCTCCCTTTTGGGGCCCAGGGGCACGTTCAGCGAAGAAGCGGCGTTGAAGTTCTTCAAAAGCCCAGAGATGGTTTATAGGGGGGAGATAGAAGACATATTCGAGGACGTGCTGGAGGGCAGGGCCGACTACGGCCTCGTTCCTATCGAAAACTCTCTTGAGGGATCCATAGGGATTACCCTCGATCTCCTCCTCAAGAAGGATGTCAAGATATGCGGCGAGGTCGTAATAGACGTTAAGCACAGCCTCATGGTTCTTCCAGGCACAGCCCTCGAAGACGTGAGAGAGGTGATATCCCATCCTCATGCCCTTGCTCAGTGCAGGGGATTCATAAAAAAACGCGCTCTTAAAACAAAGAACTTTCCCAGCACGGCAGGCGCGGCCAGGGAGATCGCCGAGAAGAAACTTCGGAACACGGCGGCAATTGCCCCTGAAAGAGCTGCAGGGCTGTATGGATTGGAGGTGCTGGAGAGAGATATACAGGATGAGGACTTTAACCAGACGAGATTCCTCGTCATCGCTCTAAAAGACGGCTCACCATCTGGCAGGGATAAAACGTCAATCATCTTCGCCCTGAGACATGAGCCGGGATCTCTTTACGAGGCTCTTAAGCCCTTTGCATCTGCAATGATAAACCTTACAAAAATAGAGTCCAGACCGTCTAGAAAAGCCTTGGGAGACTATGTATTCTACCTTGATTTTGAGGGACACCGAAGTGAAAAAGGCGTGAAAAAGGTTCTTACGGAGCTTAAAGAAAGGGTAGCCTTCTTAAAGGTTCTTGGAAGCTATCCCGCCGCGAAGGGATAATTTTCGAAACTCTTTTATAGCGGCGCATTCTAATGGGAGAGTACTATGGGATTGAGGGATTTCTTGGACAGGATTATTGGGGGGCCTGAGTACAGAGAGTCATCGCCCATAGAGGATTATGTCGAGCTCGAGATTCCCAAGGGGGAGTACACATCAACTGCCCCCAGCAGATTCGTTAAGGTCTGCAAACTAAAAGGCTTCGCGGATGTTGATTCTGTTGTGAGGGAGCTGGGAGAGGGTAATATCGTTGTCCTTGACATAAAGCCCCTGGCAGAGCGTAGCATGAACGAACTAAAGCATGCTGTAGACGAGGTTAAAGACATAGTTCTCTCGGTGGGCGGGGATATTGCTGGGTTAAGCGAATACAACCTGATCATAACTCCTTCAGGAATCAAGATAGAGAGAGCCCCCGGAACTAGAGCAGGAGACTTCGAGGCAACTATGGAGAAAATCCGGAAAAGGGCGTAGCCGGTTTTCATGGAACTACGGACGGACTGTCCCTGCTGCGGCAGGCCTTGCAGGGTTACCTTTCATTTTCATAGGGTCGAATTTTTCGGAGAGGTTATGGAGAGCGTCCTCAAGTGCAATGCCTGCGGATACCGCCATGTGGACGGGGTTCTTCTTGAGAAAAAAGCCCCTGTCAGGTTGAGTCTAAAAATATCAAGCCCTGAGGACATGATGATCCGGGTGATACGATCCAGCAATGCCAAGGTAGAGATCCCTGAATTAGGGATTAAAATAGTGCCGGGCATGGCGGCTACGGGGTACATAACTAATGTGGAGGGGATCTTGGTTCGGATAGAGGATGTTCTTCAGAAGGTTGAAAATGGGGCTAAGAAGAAAAAAGCAAAGAGATTATTGAAGAAGATAAAGGATGTGAAAGAGGGTAAAGAGGTTGTGCACCTGATCATGGAGGATCCCACAGGCAATAGCGCCATAATCTCTGAAAAGGTTCTGAAGGATGAGGTTTAGAGCAGTATCCAGGCGGGAGAGAAAAGTTATACTAAGGGCGGGAAGGGAGTTCGGTGGAGACTTTGAAAAGGTCCTGCAGGACAGGGTTTCGGTGGTCTCTCTGGGAGACCGTAGAGAGGTTTTCATAACCAACAAAGATACTTATGAGGTTCTGGAAAAGATAAAGGTCAACCCCTATTTTCTGGGACTGTACCTGGGGGAGATCAGGGATAAAAAGTTTCTTCTCGGCCTGGAGGGCGGATCATTATTGGCGCCGGATTCCACTAGGAAAGTGGCTGTGGACGACGCGGTGGAACAGTTAGTTTTATATGGGAGGGACGTATTCATTAACTCGATTCGCGAGGCATATCCTGGGATGAAGAAAGGGGACAGGTGCCTCATCGTTAACCGCAGAGGAGAATTCCTAGCGGTGGGAAGAGTTGAAGGGAAAATAATCAAAAACCTTTTAGACAGGGGTTGGTACCTCAGGAAGGGCGAGTAAATGGTTCTGGAAAAAGGTGATTTCATAAGGATAAACTATGTGGGGAAGATCAAGGAAAGTGGCAGAGTATTCGACACCACTCTCGAGGATGTGGCCAGGAAAAACAAAATTTACGACGAGAAAATAACTTTCAAACCTGCGCCCATAGTTGTGGGAGCCGAGCACGTCATCAAGGGCCTGGATGAGGCCCTCGTTGGGATGGAGGTGGGGGAGAAAAAGACCGTAGTCATACCTCCAGAGAAGGGCTACGGGGTCAGAGACCCAAAACTCGTTAAAGTTGTTCCTGTTAAAGACTTCAGGCGGCAGGGACTTAAGCCGGTGCCTGGTATGCGGGTGGAGGCTGACGGCAGAGTGGGCAGAGTCCAGAGCGTCAGCGGTGGAAGAGTTAGGGTTGATTTCAACTATGAGCTGGCGGGGAAGGTCCTTGAGTACGAGGTAAGCGTCGAGGAAAAGCTGAACAAGGTGGAGGAGAAGATCCGCCTTCTCCTGGAGCTTCACATGCCCTATGCGAAACCTGAGGACCATGAGGTCAAAGTTAAAAACAAAAAGGTTACCATCAGCTTGGCTGACAT
>JALUUU010000024.1 GCA_027021185.1 archaeon
CACTGACGCCGCCGGAGAGTTCAAAGCTTGTTTTCCTAGACTGGCCTATGCAACACTTCGAGGATGAGCTGGATGAGCTGAGAATCGTACTGAAGAAAGCGGGGAGACTTCAACGAGCGACAACTCGAGCTGATCCGGTTAATAGAACGGATCATCGAGATATACTACAGCTAAGGTTAATCGGCGGCCTCAAGATTCTTGGGTATGGTCACGTAGAAGATGCTCCCTCCCTCGGGGTTGTCCTCCACCCACACCCTGCCCTTGTGCATCTCTACGATGCGCTTAACGATGGCCAGGCCTAGGCCAGTGCCCTTTACGCTGGTTACATCTCCCCTCTGGAACCTCTCAAAAATCGCTTCTTTGCTCTTGTCAGGTATGCCCTCCCCGAAGTCCTTCACCATTATCTTCCAGGCATCCCCCTCATCCAGGATGTCCACCACTATCCTGCTGTGCTCTGGGCTGTACTTAACGGCGTTGGAAAGCAGGTTGGAGAAAACGTCCTCGATGGTGGGGCTGACCACCGCCTTCTTCCTCCCCCTCACCCTGTACTCCACATCTATTTTCTTGTTTCTCAGCTCCAGCTCAAAGTCTCTGATGACCTCCCTGAATATCGCCCCCAGGTCTGTCTCGGAGAACTCCAACTCGTCTATCTTCGCCAGCCTCTCGTAGGTGCTGGCCTTCTTGATCATGGAGATGAGCTTCTCGGAGTTTCTCAGGATCACCTCCAGGTCCTGCCTCTTCTCCTTCCTGTCCTCCTCCTCCAGCATGAGCTCGGCGTAGTTCCTGATAACCCCCACGGGGTTAAGGAGGTCGTGGCGCATGATGTCTGTGAACAGGTCTTTAAGCTTGTTAGAGTCCTCCAACTCGTGGGCGTATCTCCTGAGCTCCTTCTCTGACTCCCTGAGCTCCCTGAAGAGGAGCATGGTGTGGAAGGCCGCCCCCAGGCGGCTCGCAATTATCTCCGCCAGCTTAGCGTCCTCAACGGTGAACATAGAAGCGCGCTTGTTGGCGAGCCTCATTATCCCCAGGAACTCCCCCGCGGCCAGGAGCTTCGCGAGGAGGAGGTTTCGCTCATTGAGCTTTAGGGTCAGGTCGCCCATGAGCCTCTGATCCCTGGCGGGGTCGTTGGAGATCATGGGGGCTGTTCCCGTCCATATCTCCAGGGTCGGGGCCACGTCATTGAGGGAGAAGTTGAGCATTTCCAGCTCCTTCTCCGTCATGCCGTAGGCAGGGGAGGCGGGCCTGAATTCCATGGCCTCCCTGTCGTAGAGGATGATGCAGCACTGCTCAACGTCCATGAGCTGGGCTATCTTCTCCGTGAGCCTGCCGCTGATCCTCGAAGGCTCCATCTCCTCCCGGAAGAGGTCGGATATCTCGTAGAGGCCCCTGAACTCCATCACCTTCCTCTCCAGGTCTATGGTGCGCTCTCTCACCTTCTCCTCCAGCTCGGAGTAGGACCGGGAAAGCCTGGAGGCCATCTCATTGAAGGCCTTAGTCAGCTCCCCTATCTCGTCTTCGCTCTCCACCTCTATCCTGTGATCCAGCTCCCCCCTGGCAATCCTCTCCGTCCCCTTCTTCAGGTTCTGGAGAGGCCTCGTGATGTTGCTGGAGAAGATGGCGGCCGCCACGGAGACCAGGGCGATGATTACAAGGGCGATGGCTATTGCCTGGTTCTTCATCTTGACTGAGGGGGCGAAGGCCTCCTCCACGGGCTGCACCACGATAACCCCCCATCCAAGGTTCTCCACGGGAGAAAAAGACGTCAGAAAACCGCCGTTTTTCTCTCTGTACTGGAGGGTGCCTCTCTCCCCGGCCAGCACCTTCCGCACCGGCAGGGCCTCGCTCATGTCCGCCTGGCGGAGCACCAGCCGCTTATCCGGGTGGGCGATGACCCTGCCGGAGGCGTCGACCACGTAGGTGAACCCCTCCTTACCTATCCTCGCCTGGAGCACCTCGTTCCACACGCTCCCCAGGTTGACCTCCGCCTCCAGGACCCCCACGTACTTCCCAGGGTACTGCTTTATCGGTACGTAGACGCTTATCAAGGGATCGTTTTTCAGGGCGGAGAAGTGGATCTCGCTGAAATACGTCTTTCCCTCAAGGACCTCTCTCCAGGCCTCCCCCAGGGACACGCTGGACAGCTCCGCCTGCAAAACAGGCTCGGTGAGGGAGGCAACGGCGAGGGCTCTGCCCTCGGGATCTCTTAGCACAAGCTTGTTGAACTCCTCGTGCTCCATGAGGAGGATGCTCAGGTAGCTCCTGGCCCTGGAGCCGTTCATGCTCCTGAAGGTGGGCATGGAGGCCGTGGTGAATAAGATGTCCTCGATATTGCCTATCGCACCCTCTATATCCTCGGAGACCCTCATGGCCTGTTCCAGCTGGGCCTTGGATATGGACTGCTTAACTGCCTCCTCGTTTATGGTTAGGTTTGCGATGGTGACGGCGGCTAGGGGGATGAGGGCTATAAACAGGAAGAGGCCGAGGAGCTTGTAAGAGTATCTCATCCCACCTCCCCCACGACCTCCGCAGCCCTATAGAGGAGCTCCGGAGAAATGTCCAGGCCTATCTCTTTCGCGGTGCCCAGGTTGATTATCAGCCTCGGCCTCAACGGGAACTCCACGGGGATGTCCCCCGGACTGGTGCCCCTGAGGATCTTGTCCGCCATCCTCGACGCCGTCACCCCGAGCTCGTAGTAGTCCGCGGAATAGGTTAGAAGCGCCCCCCTCCTCACCCCGCCCTCCAGGGGAACCATGAGAGGTATCTTCTCCCTCTTGGCAACCGCTATCACCGAGTCCATGTCCTTGGTGACTATGTTGTCCGGGGGAACGTATATTGCGTCAACCCGGCTGCCGATGACCTCCGCGGCCTTGGGGACGTCCTCCACTTTCCTTACTTTGTACTCAAGGAGGATGATGTTGTTTTTCTCCGCCGCCTCCCTGAGCTGCTCTATAACCACGGCATGGTCAAAGCTCGATATTAATCCAAGGGTCCTGATCCCTGGCTTGACCTCAAGGAGGATCTCCAGCTGCTTCGAGGCCAGGACCATGGGGCTGACCCCTGTGATTCTTCCTCCAGGGCTTTCCAGGCTGTTCACCAAGCCGGAGCGAACGGGCTCCATGACGGGGGTGAAAACAATTGGCACCCCTGCGTCCCTGCTGGCCTCCACGGCGGCCATGGTGGCCGGGGTGGTTAATGAGAATATCAGGTCCACCCCCTCCCCGACTATCTCCCTGGCATGGCCCCTGAGCTTCTTCACGTCGCTGTTGGCGTTGCGGTAAATGTAGACGATGCTCTCCCCCTCCACGTATCCCAGGTCCCTCATCCCGTCCTTGAAACCCGCCACGGTTATGTCCAGGACCTCCGTCATCTGGAGGATCCCCACCTTGTAGGTTTTCACCTCCCTGCCCCCGGCCTCGACGCATCCCGAGCCGAGGACGGCCATTACGAGGAGAATGACGACCGCGTACTCTCTCACCTCACCAACGCCCCCTGCTATGCCAGTTTTTTATCCACGACTTCCAGGAGCTGTCTCATCCCGAATCCCTTTCTAAGGACCTCCACCCCCAGTCTCTCCCCAGGAAAATCATACGCCGTCACGGCAACTATGTTCGCCTTCGGGTCCAGGCTGCGGATCTCCTTTATCACCTCGTCCCCCTTTAGGACGGGCATTTTTATGTCTATAAGAGCTAAATCTGGATTATAGTTTTTGTACTTTTCCACGGCCTCCCTGCCATCCCTGGCCTCTATGACCTCGTATTTGTTTCTTAAAATGCGTTTAAATAGCTCTCGAATCTCTTCATCGTCCTCCGCTACCAATATCCTCTTCATCCATCCACGACCTCCTACGAGTCAGCTCCTTTATTTTCTTCTCCACTTCCCTGCTGCTCTCCAGAACCTTTCTGAAGAGGCCCCGCTCCTTCGGCGGGAGAGACCCAGGGTCTATGAGCTCCAGATTCCCCTTGAACACCTGAAGGGGATTCCTGAGGCTGTCAGCCACCTCGTCGACGTACCTCCTGTGACGTCTTAGCTGCTCTATGGTTTTATTCTTAGCCCTGAGAACCTCCTCCTCCAGCATCGTCTGCTCAGTGACGTCGGTGACAACCCCCAGGAGCCCGTCTGTTCTGCCCTCT
>JALUUU010000025.1 GCA_027021185.1 archaeon
CCGCCTTATCTCAGGTTGCCCCTGAGCCTCTCCGCCTCCAGGATCCTCCTGACCCCGAGGAGGTGGGCCGCCAGGCGCATGGAGCACTCTTCTTCTCTGCAGATGCCGTACACCTCCCGGAAGGCGGAGCCCATTATCCTTTTAAGCCTCCCGATAACCCGCTCCCTCCTCCATGTTTCGCCGCTCAGGTTCTGCACCCACTCCAGGTAGCTCACAACCACCCCGCCGGCGTTGGCCAAAATATCCGGGATAACCTTGACGCCGTTGCCGAAGAGCACATCGTCTGCGGCAACGGTGACCGGGCTGTTGGCAAGCTCGAGGACTACCCTTGCCTTAACCATCGAGGCGTTCTCCTCTGTTATCTGATCCGAGAGAGCCGCCGGGACCAATATGTCGCAGCCCAGGGACAGGAGTTCCTCGTTGGTTATCTTCTCTGCCCCCGGAAAGGCCGCGACGCTGCCTTTCTCCCTCTTGCAGCCCATGACCTCCCCTATGTCCAGGCCGCCCTCGTCCAGGATCCCTCCCTTGCTGTCGCTCACCGCTATAACCCTGTAGCCGTTTTCCTTGAGGATCCGGGCAATGTTAGCCCCCACGTTTCCGAAGCCCTGGACCGCGACCCTGCTGTCCTCCAAGCCGCCCATGACCTGGAGGGCTTCGTCTAGGATGTAGCTCCCTCCGAGGGCGGTGGCGTAGCTCCTGCCCTTACTCCCGCCCAGGGCCAGGGGCTTCCCCGTCACAACCCCGGGGGCGCTCTTCCCCAGGGTCTTCTCGTACTCGTCCAGGACCCAGGCCATTATCCGCTCATCGGTGTAGACGTCGGGGGCGGGTATGTCCTTCCTGGGGCCGATGAATCCGTGGATGGCCCTTATGTACCCCCTGGTGAGGCGCTCCAGCTCTCCCTGGGAGAGCTCTTTGGGGTTAACTATTATGCCCCCCTTGGCGCCGCCGAAGGGTATGTCTACCACGGCGCACTTCAAAGCCATGAGATAAGCGAGGTTACGCACATCCTCCAGGGTAAGGCGGGGATGAAACCTTATGCCGCCCTTCGTAGGCCCCCTGGCGTCGTTGTACTGAACCCTGTACCCCGTGAACATCCTCGTGGAGCCGTCGTCCATCCTCACAGGGAAGCTCACTATGAAGGTCCTGCGGGGACGCTCCAGGAGCTCAAGTTCCTCGGGGCTGAGCTCAAGGCCCTTGTAGACCCTGCGGAGCTGAGCCATGCAGTGCCTGCAGACATTCTCATCGTCCACATGAATGCGCTCAAACCTGTTCAACACAGTTATCCCCCTCTTTATTTCTGCCATCCCCGGTTAAATCGTTTCCTGCTTAACCAGGGAGAGCCTCATGGCGTTGAGGATCACCGCCAGAGAAAGGCCCATGTCCCCCACGCCCACGGCCAGCCACAGAGTCGCTATCCCAGGGAAGGCGAGGATCGCCAGGCTCCCCTTCACGGTTATGGAGGCTGCCACGTTCTGCTTCACCACCCTCATGGTCCTCCTGCTGAGCTCAAGGAGATAGCTAAGCTTGGAGAGGTCGTCCTCCATGAGGGCTATGTCCGCCGTCTCCAGGGCCACGTCGCTCCCTATGGCCCCCATGGCTATGCCCACGGTAGCCCGGGCCAGGGCAGGGGCGTCGTTGACCCCGTCCCCCACCATGGCCACCTTCTCCTCTCCCTGGGTAAGCTCCTCTATTATCCTCACCTTGTCCTCAGGGAGGAGAGAGGCGTAGTACTCGTCCACCCCTGTTATGTTGGCTATCGCCCTGGCTGTGCCTTCGTTGTCCCCCGTGAGCATGACCACTTTGACACCCCGTTCCTTGAGGAACCTTATAGTCTCCACCGCCTCCTCCCTCACCTCGTCCATGACGGAGATGACGCCGAAGCTTTTCCCTCCGTCCCCCACGAGGACCACCGTCTTGCCCTCCTCCTCTAGCCGCGCCACCTTCTCGGCGGGATAGTCTATCCCCTGCTCCTCGAAGAGCCTTCTGCTCCCCACGGAGAAGGTTTCCCCGTTCACCTGTCCTATGATCCCCTTACCGGCCACGTCTCTGAAGTTCTCAATCTCCATGAGCTCCAGGCCCTCTCTCTCGGCCTCCTCCACCACCGCCCTGGCGATGGGGTGCCCTGACTTTGCCTCCAGGGAGGCGGCTATCCTGAGGATCTCCTTCCTCCGCTTCTCATCCACCGCCATCACGTCTACTACCCTGGGCCTTCCCTTGGTAAGGGTGCCGGTCTTATCGAAGGCCACCATGGTGATCTTCCCCATATCCTCCAAGTAGCAGCTCCCCTTGATCAGGACCCCGTTTCTCGCGGCGCTGGCGATCCCTGAGACCATGGACACAGGGGTTGAAATAGCAAGGGCGCAGGGGCATGAGACCACCAGGAGGACCAGGGCCTTGTAGAACCACTCCTCGAAGGGATAGCCCATGAGGGCGGGAACCGTGGCCACCAGTACCGCCAGGGTGATCACCCCGGGGGTGTAGTACCTTGAGAACCTGTCTATGAACTTCTCCGTCTCAGACCTGCGTTTCTGGG
Organism: archaeon; assembly: GCA_027021185.1. Lineage (GTDB taxonomy): Archaea > Hydrothermarchaeota > Hydrothermarchaeia > Hydrothermarchaeales > JALUUU01 > JALUUU01. The sequence goes on from JALUUU010000025.1 coordinate 2,534, forward strand.
CCTCGGCCACCATGGCCACTATCTTAGAAAGGACGGTCTCGCTGGAACGCTTAGTCACCCTTATCTCCAGGTAGCCGTCCTCGTTCAGGGTGCCCGCGTAGACCTCGCTGCCCATCTCCTTGAGCACCGGCAAAGACTCCCCCGTGATAGGCGCCTGGTTAACCATGGAGGTCCCTTCAACCACCACGCCATCCAGGGGGATCTTCTCCCCGGGCTTAACGGCCACCACGTCTCCGACATCCACCTCGTGGACGTGGACCTCAACCTCCCTGCCGTTCCTCTTGAGCCTGGCAGTCTCAGGGGCGATCTTCATGAGCTCCCTGATGGAGCTCCTGGCCCTGTCGGCGGCGTGCTCCTCCAGGAACTCGGCTATGGAGAAGAGGAACAGCACAGTGGCCCCTTCCTCGCCGTGACCTATGACGAAGGCCCCCGCCGCGGCTATGGTTATGAGAAAGTCTATGCTGAAGTGGAGGCGGATAACGGAGGCCAGGCCGTCTTTGATGATTCTATGCCCCGATATCCCGGAGACAGCCAGGAATAGAACCATGGCCAGGAGCTTATTTTTCTCCGTGAACTCGAAGTAGAGGCCGACGGCAAGGAGGATGAGAGAGATGGTTATGTAGAGGACCTCCCTCTCTTTCCATATGGGCTTCTCCTCCTTCTCCAGCTCCTCCATGTCGAAGCAGACGGGGCAGTGCTCTTCGCCTCCGTTCACCTCGTGCCTGTGGTTACTCTCTGGCATGCTCTATACCTACCTCCAGGAGCTTCTTCACGTGGTCGTCGTCCAGGGAGTAGTACACCACCCTGCCGGCTCTCCTGCACTTCACCAATCTGAGATTCCTCAGCAGCCTGAGGTGGTGGGATATCGCCGGAAGGCTCATCCCCAGGAGGGCGGCTATGTCGCAGACGCAGAGCTCTTCCCTGGCCAGGGCATGGAGGATCTTAACCCTGGTGGGGTCTCCAAGGACCTTAAAGATCTCAGACAAGGCGAGACCGACTTCTTCGCCCACCATGGAGGCCTTAACCTTCTCCACTTTACCCTCGTCTACATAGTGGACCTCGCATATCTCGGGGTCAACCATGATAATTAAATAATTGTTTAATTATTTAAATGTTGGGGAGGTTGGCGGGGGGAATACGGCTAGAGAGGCTCAGCGCATGATTACCTTCCCCCTGTCTTTCTCGATTATCTTCCCCCTCACCTTGGTGTCCACCAGGGTTATGACGCTGTGGTCTTCGGCCACCACGTCGCCTCTGACGAAGGAGCCTTTAATGGTGAACTCCACGCGATCCCTCCCCCTGACGAAGCCGATGGTAACGTTCTCATAGATTATCCTGGCGCTGCCGGAGCTGAGGGTGTTGTCCGCCAGGTCAGAGTCCCTGACCACTAGGACATTGCTGTCCCCGGCCGTGGGATACCAGTTCTCCACCCAGGTGTTGACGAGGCGGAGGCTCGTGTTTTCTACCACCCATGTCTTGTCATGATACAGCCTCTTCCGCAGATCGGAGAGCTCCACCCTCACGTTGCTGTAGGGCTCCTCTACGTTAATTCCGACGCTTAGTTTCTCAGCGTCCCGAAGGGTG
>JALUUU010000026.1 GCA_027021185.1 archaeon
GTGGGTGGGGAGAAGCTGACGCCAGAGGTTTTCTACGACATCTTGGTGGATCTGCTTCAGAAAATATCTGCCTTCAGCCAGAGATACAGAGAGATGGACAGGTCTAGGAGCTTCGAGTTTAGGCGCCTAGTTTTTGCAAAAGATGGCGTGATCAGACGGGATGAGGCGGAGATGATGGAGGATGTAATAATCAACGGAATCCCTGAAGAGGGCAGGCAACCGATTGCCGAGATTCTCAAAAGGGACTCATTTCTACCAAACGACCTGGTGATAGATATAATTGGGGTAAATAAAAGCCCCAACAAGAGGGTATTCGATTATTACGATGGAAAATACCATAACGTTCCAGAGGGTACGGGTATCTCATATAATGAGAGAGAGGGGCTTCTAGTATCCTTCTATGCCACAATGGGCACCGCTCAGCCGATAGAAATAAAAATCCATAAACATATATGCCTAAATAGGGGCGCCGTACCAACGCCGCACATATCACAGATAATGGACGAGTACTACAGACTGACCTTCTTAGATTGGGCTTCAGTGTTCAGACAAGGGAAGTATGCGCTGCCGCAGATACTCACCCAGAACCTTGGGGAGAACATAAGCGCGGGGGTGATGGTTCCTGAGGACATGATACTCCTCTAATGAGGGGGAGGAACGACATGAAGTTTGCTAATGAATTTATGAATGAGGTAAGGAAGAAAAAATCCAGACTTTCATCCATGCTTAGTGAGAACTACGCGAATGAGTTCGAGAAAAAGTTAGGGGAAATGCTAGAGCGGCACTGGCTGCCGCTATCCAATGAAGAAAGCCTAAAAGAGAGAGAATTCGCTGTGGACGGCTCGATGGCTCACAGGTCCCTCGTAAACGGCACGGATTTGTTTTTTGCTAGGGCGCTCCTGATAGGCGACGAAGGCAGGCTGGAGAGGAAAAAGTTTAGATTCGAAGCACTGAGGGCGCTTGAAGACCCAGATGAAGTTAGCCGCTTCTTAAGGCTTCTCATGGGCTACCTAGAAGTCCAGATTATCCTTGAAAATATCGATGAACTATCCGATTCGGTTGTTTTTATGGACGGCTCTTTGTACGGTAGGTTTACCCATTACTATCGCGAGATATTGGTGAGTGGCTTCGAAGACCTTCCACTTAGGCTTATCTCCTCCATGCTGGAACTCTTTCGCAAGTGCGAGGAAATGAATATTCTTCTAATAGGGATTTCAAAGTACTCACGCAGCAGAGCTTTTTCCAGGGCTTTGGTTAGAAGCATGGGGATAAGTGCGCCCTCCAGTCTAATACCTTCAGACATGGAGATAATCTACAGGTGGAAGAAGAACTCGCCAGGATATTCTACGCCATTGGTATTGGGCGATTATGCGGTCTACTGGGAGATGGGCAGGTTATCAGAAGAACCAAAAGACTTTCTTGAAAAATATTTCCCAAATATCCATTACAACGAAAAAGAGTGGGGGAAGAAGGTCCTTGCTGCTATACCCAACGCTCCGGCGATAGCCATAAGTTACGTTCTCCCAGAGGTGGGAGATGCTCCCCTGCGGTTAGACGTACCTGTTAATCTTCTGGGCGACGAAAGGAAAATAGGTTCCGTCTCCCCATTCGAGTTTGCTGAGCCGAAGCTCATAGAGCAGGTAATCTCCCACCTTCTAGCGAGCCGAGGCGGCAGGGAGGTATACAATGCTTTATTGTATATCGCAGACAGAGAGGTTAGAATATCGAGGGATGTGGTGGATTCGGTTTATAAATCCATTTTACGGGATGAATTGGGTCTTCCTGTGGAGTACGAAAGAGGGATGAGGAGGTTTTTCGGATGAATTTAGGAGAAAAGGTGGGCTATATTGTGGATGAGGTGGATACAGCCAGATTCACCTTCGTCAGCGACCGTCAGAGGTACCCCCCTCGCCATGAATATCTTGTTATTCCTGGTGTGAAGGAAAGGGAAGGAGAGGAGTTCAGAGAGGTGGATGTGCTCGCCCAGGTTACTCGCTTGGTCAACTACTCCGAGCTGGTGAGCCAGCAGCTCTCCCTCAGGGAGCTTGAGGTCCTGATAAGCAGGTACCCAACAGATCCAAAGGTCTATGGGGAGGCAAAAATCTTGGGCTATCTGGATGAGAATGGGGACGTAAAGCTGCCCAGGTCGGCGGCAGTGCCAGGGCAGGAGCTGTTTATCGCCCCCAGCAGTCTCCTAGAGGAGTTCTTTTCGGAGGATCCCGAGAACTGCATAGAGATAGGTAGGTTGATCACCCGCCCAGATGTGCCTGTGAGAATCCATCCCAACGGCTTCAGGCGCCATGTGGCGGTAATTGCTCAAACAGGAGCGGGGAAGTCCTATCTAGTTGGATTAATTTTAGAGAAGCTGCTTCCAATGGGGGCTACGATAATCGTCTTCGACCCAAACAGCGACTACGTAAGGCTGAAGCTGGATAAAGATGGAAACAAAACAGATATTGCCGATTTTGTAACCGTGTACAGACCTCCTGGCGTAAAGGGCAGGAGATTCTCCGATGAAGAAATCGGAGGGGCTGAGAGCTACACCATCAACTTCTCCTCTCTTGAGAGGGAGGATATGTTCAGCCTCTTTGGTATCCCTGATAAATGGGTTAGGATAAGGGATGCTATCGAAACAGCGCTTGATAACCTTCACGGAATTTACCAGCCCTCAGACCTCTACCGCGAGCTGGAGGAGATGGCTCAGAATAACGATGGAGACGCACAGAGGGCTCTCCCATATGTTAGGCGGGTGATGGACTTCCCCATCTGGGGATCAAAAGACATTCCCATAGAAGAACTCATAAAACCCAGGAAGCTCAGCGTTATAGACCTGGCGGGATTGCAGAGGGATATAATGCAGTACATATTAGAGAGAACCCTGAGAGAGGCATGGAACAAAGCCACTTCTGGTGAGCTGGAGTATCCACTATTCATAGTCATGGAAGAAGCTCACAATTATGCCTCAAAGAAAAACAAGAGCAGAGCCAGTGATATAATCAAACGCATAGCCTCCGAAGGCAGAAAGTTCAAAGTCTTCCTCATTCTTGTGACCCAGAGGCCCGGAAAGGTAGACGATGACGTCCTTTCACAGTGCAACAGCCAGATAATAATGCGGATAACTAACCCCGTGGACATGCAAGCGGTGCGAAACTCCGTTGAGGCACTCTCCCAAGATTTATTTGAGGACCTTCCTGGGCTTAACAAAGGCGAGGCGATAATCGTAGGAGAACTCACCAAGACGCCAGCTATGGTTAAGGTGACGGGAAGGATTAGCGCCGAGGGCGGAAGCGATATTGACGTCGTGGAGGCGTTGAAGGCGGCGAAGAAGGCGGCAGAAACTCTTGATGCTGCCTCCACCAGCATAGAGGAGATAAGGGAGGGTGAAACGAGGTCGGAGTGGTAACCATGAAGATTGTGTTGACTGCAGACAACCATCTCAACTACTACAGCCAGAAGTTTGGTGCTAAGCTGGCGGAGCGTAGAGGGTATTTTGGTAGAGCTTGGTGGGAGACTATCGAATTCGCTGTGAAAAATAAGGTAGACCTCTACCTCTGTGCAGGTGATCTCTTCGATCAGGTGATGCCGAGGAACCCGCCAAGGGCGAAAGTGGTTGAGGGCTTCAGAAAGCTGAAGGAGAACGGTATAAGGGCCTTTGTAATAGGGGGGCATCACGATACCCCTGCCACATTAAGTGAGGGAGCAACTCCCCACAACATCTTAGCGAAAGCCGGGCTCGCAACGGTTTTTGAGGATGTGGATAGATTCTCTTCCGAGGTGCTGGAGATAGATGGGAGGGAGGTCTGCATCTCCGGCATGTCCACCGATAGAAGGCTTCATCCCGGCATGGACCCCCTCGAAGGGTTGAGAATACCCGCCGAAGGCGACTTTAACATTGCACTGCTGCACTACTCCATTGAAAAGATTGTGCCCTGTGGTGAGGCAGAGCCGTGCATAAGGCTCAGCTCTATAGAGGAGAACAGGGATATCGACATCTTTGCCATGGGACACTACCACCAGCGCATATCTAAAAAGGTAGGTAGTTCCCTCGTGCTGTACCCAGGCTCAACAGAGCACAACGACTTTGGCGAGTATAAGAACAAGACGGGATTCTGGT
>JALUUU010000027.1 GCA_027021185.1 archaeon
TCCCCTGCATCGTTGCTCTAGAAGCTCTAGGAGAGAGCCGGAGCGGATGCTCTCTTTAACCCGCCTCATCTCTTCGAGGCTTGTGTAGAGATTATGCTTCGATAGGAGAGTTTCCATGTCTTCAGCTAAGGCGAGCTCCTGTGGGGTGTAAGAAGAGCAGACCTCACAGGAGCATGGAAATTCCTGCATATCGCCTAACCGGACAGTCCTGCTGGGGGTTATGTATCGCCCATCTCTGGCGTATAGAGCATAAGCCGCGGAGTCGAAGATGTCGCAGCCGCAGGCCGCTGCAAGGGCGAAGAACATGGGGTGACCGCAGCCAAAGAGATGGACGGGTTTGTTCGGGGGTAGCCCCTCCCTGCATGCCATGATCACCTTCACCAGGTCCGAGAACATGTAGTTCTCCATCAAGGGAACCACTCCACCTATAGGATAGATGTCAAAATCCAGCTTCCTCATCTCCCGGGCAGCCTCTCGGCGTAGCTCAGGGTATATCCCTCCCTGCACCGTTCCCGCCAAAAGCATACTCCTCTTTATCTTCATACTCTCCTTCGCCCTTTCCAGGGTCGTCGTGAGCTGGCCCTTAACCTCCTTGGGGCTGGCTTCATGGGAGGATGGGATGTCCAGTATAACGCCTATATCTGTTCCTATGGCGTCCTGAAATTCAACTATATCTCTAAAGTCTACGTCGATTTCTCCGTAGCTGTAAAGCTGAAACGAGCCGGAGTCTGTCATTATGACGCCGTCGAAATCAAGCATTTTATGTATCCCCTTCAATGCCTCATGGCGGAGCCTCCCGTCTCTGTAAATAATGTAGGAATTGGTTATAATGCCTTGAAAGCCCATCTCTGCCAGTTCCGCTGGTGGAATAACCTGGTGGCGGGGATTAACCACGGGGAGAAGGATAGGGGTCTCTACTTTTTTGTCTCTTACTTCAAAGGTTCCAATCCTGCCCATGGCGTCGCGGTGTTTTATCTCGAACATCTTCTCAGCAAGGTTTATTTATCCGGGTACATAACCCCGTATCAATGAACTATCTCTCCCATAGGGATATGCAGATAATGGATATAAACTCTGCCTATTACGGCGTTCCCAGGGAGAGGTTGATGGAGAATGCGGGAAGGAAGGTATACGAAGCCATCAAGAAACGCTTTAACATAGAAAACTTACGGGTGGCAGTTTACTGCGGCCTCGGTAACAATGGTGGAGACGGCTTCGTTGTTGCCAGGTATCTAGCCAAGGGAGGGGCGAGGGTCGTAGTTGTTCTTGCAGGAGACGAGGACAATATCAGGACTAAAGAAGCAAGGAAAAACTACGATGCCTTGAAAAAAGAGAAAGTCAAAGTTTGCAATGAGTTGCCCCCGGGAGACTGGGATGTCATAGTGGACGCCCTCCTAGGGACGGGTATAAAAGGAGACCTCAGGGAGCCATACAGATCCCTGGTGGAGGAGATCAACAGCTTAGATGCCTACAAAGTGAGTGTAGATCTTCCGAGCGGTCTGAACTCAGCTCCAGTTGTAAATCCGGATCTTGTCGTCACTTTTCATAGGACGAAAAAAGGGCTGGAAAGCTTTGAGCATGAGGTGGCAGACATAGGTATCCCGAGAGAAGCTGAAACATTTGTGGGTCCTGGCGAGGTATTAGTCAACCTGGGGAAAAGGGATGAGGAGGCAAAGAAGGGGGATTACGGCAGGGTCCTCGTAGTAGGGGGAGGAGCTGATTACTACGGTGCGCCTATATTGGCGGCCACCGCCGCCTTGTACTCTGGTGCAGATCTTGTTTACCTCGTGGTGCCTGAGGAGAACTATGATGTTACCCGGAGTTATTTTCCCGATTTTATAGTGAGGAAATACTCCGGCAAATGGCTAAACCATGAGGGCACCGCGGCGACGATGGAGCTTATGGATAGATGCGATTCCCTGGTGATAGGTCCGGGCCTGGGCTTAACGCCTGAAACCAAAAAGGCGGTCGTTGAGATACTAAACGAGGTAAAAAAACCAGTGGTGGTGGATGCCGACGCCATTAAAGCCATAGCGGGCCATAAAATCCGGGGAACGGTTGTTGTAACTCCCCATAAGGGCGAATTCAAATATCTATCAGGAAACTCCCTATCCGGAGATTTAAAAGAAAAAGGAAGAACAGTTGTGAGAAGCGCCGCATCCCTCGGAGCAACTGTCCTCCTTAAGGGATCTACGGATATCATAGGGTCACCGGATGGTAGGGTGAAATATTGCTCGTCAGGCAACCCTGGAATGACCGTAGGCGGAACAGGGGATGTCCTCGCAGGGATCGTGGGAAGCTTTTTGGCTCAGGGTCTCACTCCCTTCGACGCCGCCTGCTGTGGGGCCTTTGTTAACGGCTTTGCCGGGGACGAACTATGCTCAGAGAAGGGGTACGCCTTCACAGCCAGTGACCTGGCCCTTGAGGTTCCCTACGCAATCAAGAAGATCCTTGACTTCGCCCGTTCCTGAGGGCGATGATGAAGCCTATAAAAGACAGCAGCGCCGCGGAGTACATCACCGCCCTGAAGCCGTATAGCTGAGATATAATGCCTCCGAGGAGCGGACCGAAGGCCCCTGATATGCTTATCACAGAGGTGAGCATGCCGACAGAGGTAGCTCTCTCAATATTTCTCTCAGTCATGTACATGAGAGAGCCGACATAGAGGCATGACCAGGAAAGGGCAAGGAGAAGCTGGAGGGGAATAACCTGGGTGTAGTGGGTGGCAAAGCTGTAGCTGAGGAAAACGATGGATGAGACCAGGACCCCCAGGCTTATGAGATGGGTGTCTCTGAATCTGTCCACGAAGCGCATCATCACGACTTGTGAACCGGAGTTAAGAAAATAAATCACCCCTATCCAGAATTTGCTTGCCCCTATATCCGTGAGGAAAATGGGGAAAATAACCCATATAGAGCTTGCACCGGTATTTCGAAGGAAATAGGATATATAAACCCCAAGGTTTCTTCTTATCACTTCCCTGGGGAACAGCGGTATCTTTACTCTCATTGCCCTCGCCCTGGGAAGGCGCAGAGACATTATGAAGGCTATCAAGAAGAATAGAGAGCTGAGAGCGAAGAGCTGCCAGTACACGGCTATTATCCCTGCCAGAATATTGCCCAAGGCCCACCCGAGGCTCCCATAAGAACTGAGTTTCCCCATCCTGCCGCCGGTCTCAAAGACATAGGCTATTAATGGAGCTGTGGCTATTCCCACTGTGAATCCAGCTACGAACCTAAGCACCGCGAGGCTTAGAACATCGTTGGCGAAAACCTGGATGAGGAAGGAGACGACGCAGAGTCCCAGACCTACGTTTATAAACACCTTCCTTCCGAGCATATCGGAGGCCCTGCCGAAAATATAGGACGACAAGAACACCGAGACGCCGTAGGAAGCGCCGATGAGGCCGATCTGGATATTGCTCGCTCCCAGGTCTTTTGATAGGCTGGGGATGAATATCCATGAGAGCATCACCCCAGAGCTCAGGAGAAATTGAATTATATTAACACTCATACGCATCACTGGTTAAGCATTCTAATGTAATACTAGCGTTGAATATGATTAATGCAAGTTAGGTTAATATCTTTTAATACGATGGTGCTTCTGGATTAATTATAATCCTAGAAACCAATATATAACTGGCCTAGTTAAATAAACCATCGGGCGGGCCGGTAGATATTTTCTGTAAGCCCCCGTCTTACCCCCTTTTGTGAACTCTTTGGCAAAAATATTTAAGCGCATAGGTGAAAGGATATAGCATGCCATACGTCGGCGGTCAAGAATGGCTTATAATATTCCTTATAATCGTCCTTCTCTTCGGAGCCAGCAAGCTCCCAGAGCTAGCAAGGTCCATGGGCAAAGCCAAGAAGGAATTCAAGAAAGGCATGGAAGAAGAGGAGGAAGAAAAAGAAGAGAAGAAAGAGGAAAAAGCAGCTTCCAAGACCAGTGAAAAGGGGAGTTGAGGGATGATTGGCTCCTCAGAGTTAGTTATTATTCTGGTTCTTGCACTCCTTCTCTTCGGCCCGAAGAAGCTCCCAGAACTAGCTAGAGCCCTGGGTAAGGCCACAGGAGAGTATCATAGAGCGGCTAGG
>JALUUU010000028.1 GCA_027021185.1 archaeon
GTTTATCCATCTTTTTCCATCACTTCCTCGATGTCGTCCAGGTCGTAGGCGTGGATGCCTTTTTCTCTGAGCTGTTCTTTGCCTTTTATTTTCTTGGCGATGATGCCGTAGCGCTCTCTTCTGTCCTGGCTGTGCCACTGCACCAGGGATGCCTTGCGCATTAGGTCTCTCAGGATCCTGTCTGCGTCTCTCTTGCCGAGGCTGCTCCACTTCACCTCGAAGAAGGCGATGTTCTTTGAGGCGGGATCGAGGGCTACGAGGTCGATCTCGTCGCCCCTGCTCCACCACCTGCCCACCTCAGTGAATGTGAGGGGCAGTTTCCCGGCTCTGTTGAGCTGTATCAAGAGTTCCCTGGCGGCATCTTCATAGACCACGCCCAGGTAGGAGTTAAATTGTTCTTCCATGATTTTAACCATCCTGTCAGGGTCTGATTCCAGAATAGACAGATTTCTGTAGATGAACCTGAACCAGAACCTGTAGAAGTTGTCCATCAGGAAGTACCTTGAGAGCCTTGAGCGCTTTTTTCCGGGGAGGGGGTATTCCCGTTTGATGATGCCGTAGGCGTTTATTAACTCGTGCAGGTATTTACCTACCGTGTCTTTTTTGAGTCCTGTGTGATCCACTATTTCTTTCTGGGTGGCCCTCCCGGAAGCGACGGCCTGGAGGATTGAGAAGTAGCCTTTATGTTCGCTCCCGAACTCCATGACGAGAATGTGCTTTCCCTCGTCCCGGAGGGGCGCTGGTTCCTCGATGAAGAGCTTCTCCGCAAGCCTCAGAGGTTTTTCCCTGAAGAGAAAAGAATAGAGGAGGTACTTGGGGATGCCTCCGAACATGGCGTAGAGCTGGAGGCATTCGCCTATGTCTCTTCCCAGGAACTCGCATGTCTGGAAAAAGGTGAAGGGCTTCAGGTTGACCAGGAAGTCAGCCCGTCCGAAGAGGGGCTCCTTTCTGTCGGTGAAGATTTTTTTCATGAGACCCACGTAGGAGCCTATAAATATCAGTAACACATTTGACGCGTTTTGGTATTCATCCCACCGTCTCTGTATCGTGGAGAATACGCGGGGATTTACCTTGAGAAGGTTCTGGAATTCGTCCAGGACAACCACTCCTCCATTCATTTCTCTGAAAATGAAGGCGAGAAATTCGTCCCAGTCCCTGAACCTGGGTGCCACCCCCAGGATCCCCTGGGAGCTCTTTTCCAGCTCCCCCAGCAACTCTCTCTCTGGCTTTGGCTCCACAAAGATGTAGAGGGATTTTTTTCCTTTCAGAAATTTTTTTACCAGCTCTGTCTTCCCGACCCTCCTTCTTCCGTAGAGCACGAGCATTATCGATTTAACTTCCGTCTTTTTATAGGCCTCCTCCAGGAAAGTGAGTTCTTTTTCCCTGTCGTAGAATTTGATTACCATACAGTAAATTACTGGAGAGTAATCATATATATGCTTTTCCTCGGAGGCCCTGGTGCTGTCAAGTTTAGGATTTGATCACCTCAAGGATGTTGCATAGTCGCTGGAACTCGGTTTCTCCTTGCACTGGGTCATGGGGCCTCGCCTCGGCCTTGATGCGTCCGGACGTAGTGGTGGTAGATCACGTAGAGGCGGAGGAAGTTCCACGCAGCGTTGGATCGCAGCACCTGCACGGATGGTAGCCGTCGAAGGCTCTGGTCCTGTCCATTGATGGTCTCGATCAGCCTTTCCACGTAGTTCCTGATGCCGCCGCTCACGACTTCGTGCTCCAGGCCCAGGGATACCACGGACCTCCGTCGGTGATCACCCTTATCCCTGCCGTATCTTCGTCGAAGATCCTTGAGCATGGATCTGGCGACTAGTCCGTTCCGGAGCCGGGAGATAGTCATGGCCAGGATCTTACGCCTCTCAGGCTCTACCGCTATCCAGAGCCAGAGCCATTGATCGCCTACCTTTATCAGTGGTCTCATCTATCACCGCTGTCTTTGCCTCCCTGGCCTCGAGGTATTCCCTGGCGGCCTCGCCGAAGCGCTGCACCCACTGACGCACTGCCTCATGACTTCTCCCCACGCCGAGGATGTGTAGCGCCTCCTTGACTCGGCGACTGGGAGAACGCCAATCCCTGCAAGGTGATAAATAGGTGGCGTACAACATTACGTACGGAGGCGTCCTAACACGCTGGATTTCCAGGGCAATCCACAAGAATCACCTCCGGAAATCAAAAGGACGCCCCACACTCACTTATACCTTAAGTTAACACCCATGAGGTCAACCATTAACTTTATAAATGTGTAATGCATTATAGTTTTATGCATAAAACTATAAGGGGGTTGGAAATGTTTGTCGATCGCCTCAGAGAACTTGAGCTTTTGAACACAGTCGGCAGGGCCCTGAAACTCGGAGACAAAATAAACGTGGCGATAATAGGTATGAGGAGGATAGGAAAGACGGAACTTCTCATGAAATTCAGAGAGGGGTCGAAGGAGATAACACCCTATCTGAACCTGCAAAGGGTGGGGAGCCCTGAGTCGTTCATCCTTGCGTACATCAGGGAACTGGTATTCGAAGCGGCCAGAAAAAAAGGCGTGGTAAAGAGTAAAACCGATGTCGTGGATTGGAGGGACATTTTAATAATCGCCTCCAAGCTCGGAATAGACGTAGAGGTGAAAAAAATACAGGATGCCGAGAGTCTGGAGGTCCTTTTCGTGCTCCAAGAACCCATTTTAGAGAGGCTAGACGAACACTGCATATATCTCATCGACGAGTTCCAGGAGGCCCTGGATATAGATAAAAACTTCCTTAACATCATGCGTTCAACTGTTGAGAAGCAGAGAAGGATCTGCTACGTTGCGGCGGGCTCCGCAATAACCACGATGGAGAGGATATTCTCAGATAAAGAGCAGCCCTTCTTCGGCCAATTCAGAAGGGTATACCTCGGGGGGCTGTCTAAAGAGGACACGAAAACATTGGTAAAAACCATTTTAAGGGATCATGGAATCGCGATAGACGACAGGGGCTTAGGGCTTGCATATAAGCTGACCTCTGGCCATCCCTTTTACCTGCTTGCGATATGCAGGAGGTGCATGGAGGAGATGTATGAAAAGGTCTCAGCGAAGGAGCTATACTATGTGTTTCTGGATGAGGTGCTCAGTGAAAAAGGAGACATATACCTGCTCCTGGACTATGTCTTCAACGAGTCCCTGTCAAGGGCATACAGAGGAAAGTGGCACAGACAGATGCTTCTAACCCTGGCGGAAGAAGATGGATTAATCCTGTCCGAGATAGCTAGAAGAGTGAACAAGCCTAGCGGGGAAGTGGCAAACTATCTGAAGTTCCTGCTGAGATCAGACTTAATAGTGAGGCAGGACAACAGATATTATTTTAGAGACCCGGTCCTGCGGTTCTGGCTCGCAAAAACATACCTGGGCATAGATACGCGGGAACTTAAGAAGAAACGGATTCTTGAACTCCTGGTGAAGGAGCTTGAGGAGAAGTACCTTAAAGCAAAAACGGAGCTAGGCAAGGCGAAGGAGTATGAACTGAAGTACAAGCTGGAAGAGATGTTTGGATTAAAGCTGGAGAACTACAGAAAGGGCGGCTTGGAGTTTGATTTAGTGGGGGAGAAAAAAGGCACCCATTACATCTTCGAGATAAAGTGGCGTAACAAGGCAGCGGATTACAGGGACATGGAGAAGTTTCTGAAGAAGGTTGATAGATCAGGGTTCGCTGAAAAACAAAAAAGACTCTTATTCCTGTCAAAAGGCGGATTTACAGCGGAGGCGGAGAGGCTGGCAAGGGAAAGAAACGTGGAGGTCCTGGACTGGAGGATTTAGCCGGGGGGTCCATTCCAGGGGCTCCCATGAGCCGTCACCCATCCCCAGGAGAAAGGGGAGATATAGTGGATGGGCCCTGGTTTATCCATCTTTTTCCATCACTTCCTCGATGTCGTCCAGGTCGTAGGCGTGGATGCCTTTTTCTCTGAGTTTTTCTTTGCCTTTTATTTTCTTGGCGATGATGCCGTAGCGCTCTCTTCTGTCGTGGCGGTGCCACTGCACCAGGGATGCCTTGCGCCTTAGGTCTCTCATGATCCTGTCTGCGTCTCTCTTGCCGAGGCTGCTCCAC
>JALUUU010000029.1 GCA_027021185.1 archaeon
ACTCAAAGAAAAACTGCGAAAAATGGGGCATAACCTGAGAGAACGCCTCCCCATTTACCCAGCCTATATATCTAGGGGATGGTTCTCGGATCAGGTAGCTCCCCTAATATTTAAGTATGCCGGAAAAGATGGACTAGTGGTATGAGGCCGCCTGTTGTAGTTGACGCTGAACTCGAAGAAATCCTCGCCCGCGCCTCAGAGGGCAGACGCCTCACACGGGAGGAGGGCCTTCGTCTTCTCAAAACTTCCCCAGAGGAAACCCTCGCCGTGGCCTATGTAGCTGGCAGGATTGCTAGACAGCTAACAGGCGGGATCGCCACCTACGTTGTGAACAGAAACATCAACTTCACCAACATCTGCATCAATTCCTGCGGCTTCTGCGCCTTTCGCCAAAAACCCACAAGCCGCCTGGCCTACCTTCTCTCTCCAGAGGAGATAGCCAATAAGGCAAGAGAAGCAGAGGCCGCTGGTGCCACGGAGGTGTGTATTCAGGGAGGCCTGCATCCAGAAATAGATCTGGAGTACTATCTGTCCCTTCTCGATGCCGTGAAGGGCTCAACGAGCCTTCATATTCACGCCTTCTCCCCCATGGAGATATCTCACTCCTCCAGGCAGAGCGGCGTCTCGATCAAGGAGGCCCTCAGGCTCCTTAAAGACCACGGGCTAGGATCCATACCCGGAACCGCGGCAGAGATCCTCGACGATAACGTGAGACATATAATCTGCCCAACCAAGCTATCCACCGAGGAATGGGTCGAAATAATTAAAACGTCTCATCGCCTGGGCATACCCACCACAGCCACTATGCTCTATGGACACATAGAAGAGGCCAGACACCAGCTTAATCACTTAGAGATTCTCAGGGATATCCAGGACTCCACAGAGGGCTTCACGGAGTTTGTCCCCCTGTCCTTTATTCATCAAAACACGCCTATGCATCGCTCAGGACTTGGGAGGGGCGGTGCCACAGGAATCGAGGACCTGCGCCTGTTCGCCGCATCCCGTATGTACCTTGACAACTTTAGGAATCTTCAGGCCTCGTGGATCAAGCTGGGGCCAAAGCTGGCGCAGCTTATGCTGTGCTTCGGCGCCAACGATCTGGGGGGGACACTCATGGAGGAGAATATTTCCCGCTGTGCTGGGGTGAACAGGGAGATGCTTACAAAGGCTGATCTGGAGCGTATGATCAGAGAAGTTGGGTTAAAACCGATTCAGAGAGATACCCTCTATAATATTTAATAATCTATCACGCTGTGCTAAGTGTTTGTTGACTCATCTTTTTCCAGGTGGCTTCGCACCACCCACATATGGCACAATTTCGATCACATTTGGAAACTCGTTCAAAGACACCATCAGGTTCATCAAAGCACCATTCAGGATCATGCGGCAGTACTTTATTAGAGCGTCCTTCGATATACGCGTCTAGGTGCTCAAGGATTATTTTTGTCGGTAATGCACGATCAACCAGCTTGAACTCGTCTACAATTCTCTGATAGTGATGAAGATTTTTGGGGGCGATATACTGGCATGTGTAGAGCGTCCAAGGAGCTTTATCCACTATACTTTTGCACAGCGCCTCATAACAGAATCGGGTTTTTAAAACAGACGTATCGCTATTGTTGTCGTATAGATGAGACAGATAGTTATAATGCTGACTGAAAAAGGGACATCCATGCATGCAACCACTGTTCACAATAATCTGGATCTCGGTATTAACGGCTCTACTGATGTTTTTGAGGACAGGTAAACATTTATTGACATCGCTAGCCACTGCAATCACGTCGACTTTGGCATAAGCTTCATAATGCATGGCTTTACGCACCGTGTCTATCCCAGCAATGACCGAAGCTTTTGTTTTAAGAGTAGGAAGCGCTTCTCTAACCTTTTTGGCGTAATAAGCATTTGTAAAAGTCACTGCACTTAAATCTCTAAAAGATGACAGATAAGAGATAAGATTATTAAGCTCTCTTGTATCGATATATCGGCCACCGTCACATGAGCCGTTCATCAGCATAGTAACTCCAATGTCCTCGGTTCTAAGAATATCTATTATATCTTGAATTTCTCTATCGTATCCTGAATTTAGACCAAAAGGCATGCGAGAAGTACGGGCAGGGATTCCACTATGTGTATGAAAACTGTCTCGTCCAGTTGCAAAAAAAGCCGGATTCGCTGGTAGATAAACATCCCGAACATATTTTTTTCGTATTATATACTCTTTAATAATCGATGGGTCCTGATTATATGGAACAGAGAATTTAGGCTTCATAATATCCCTCCAAGATCGCATAGGTTTAGAGAGAAAATAAGTGTGTTACTCTGCTTATGAACAAGTTGGCTTAGAAAAATATCTGCTTTTTTACATGAGATATCTTCACAGTCTTCAATAAAAGTGAGTATGCCCCCCATGGCCTCCAGATCCCATGGATCTAGGATCTTAGTCTTTAAATCGAACATCTCTTTTCTGGAACTAAAAGGAATGCCCAAGGATGACAGTATATCTAGACGAGCCGTTTCAAAAGACTTCCATAAGTGGTAGGCTAGCTCGGTCCTTTCGTCAACGAATTTATATGTGTAACCATTAAACCAGTCACCCTGCAAAAGACCATCTTTTTCTAATTGTTCTTTTATCGGGGTTCCTTCAAATATCAGTAATTCTGTAAACAGCCGTGGAAAACCTATATTAGGATTAATATCCCTCGTCCTATACAAAAACCTTAGATTTTTCCATAAATCCTCAATTGTGGCGTATGGATCAAAGAAAATGAATCCTATATTGGTCTGTAATTTAAGGTCCTGCAGTACTTGAATAGCCTTTAAATTATCTTGCACAGTAGTTCGCTTGTTAAAAGTTTTAAGGGCACGATCCACCCCAGATTCTACGCCCAATGTCACTCCAGTGAGTCCAGCCCTTTTTAACTCATGCAACACATTCCGTGACCTTGAAACAGTATCACATCGGGCCTCTATAGAAAAATTGACTCTTAGACCACGGCGTTTAATCTCTCTAGCTATCTCTATCGCCCTATCCGAACCCTTCTTTCCTGTCCCCAAAAAACAATCATCAACAAATTGAAAATACATTACACCATACTTATCAACTAATAATTGGATCTCATCTACTACTGCTTTAGCTGATCTCGAGCGCCAAATCAGACCCTTATGTTCTTTCTGTAATCGTTTACTGGCACAAAAGTAACATGACCCCAAACATCCACGACTACTGAGGATAGAAGCAACGCCTCCAACTCTTTTAAGACTCGAAATAGAATAATCCCTGAATGGGAAAGGATACTTATCAAGTTCAATGACTGCTTTTCTACCTGGATTCCTAATCACTGCCTCAGCATCATTATAGGAAATCCCTTCTATATCCCTCCAATCTTTGCCTTTTAAAACTGCATGTACTAACTCAAGTAGCGTTTCCTCACCCTCACCCCTTACTATACAGTCTATACTAGGAAAAGATTCCAGGATCTTTTTATCAGCAACCGTGGCAAAATGACCTCCTAAAACAACAAGTTTTGGACATAAACCCCTCGCATTTGCACTCTTTAATATATGCAGAACTTCTGCAAGGGATTCACGAGATGGAACACTAAGTCCCAGTACCGTGGGCTGAAGGCTTATTATCGCCTCAGCTATTTTATCGGTTGATAAACTATCAAGATGAGTATCGAACAAAGCTACACTAAACCCTTTTGAGTGCAGATATGAACCTATATATGCAATTCCTAGAGATTGGAGAGGAGGAGATAAATCATTTAAAATGGAACTAGGATCAGGTGGCATGACTAACATAGCGTCAATCCCATGTTCTGTACCCGAGGAGGCACCTTTATTTTCCCGTCGGCTCTTGTTATATGATTTAGTAATCAATACATTCAATTCCACAATTGCATTGCTAATTGAGTCAATCGGCCAAACCGAACCAACATCTGAGAAGGAAACAGTTTGATTTATATTCTTAAGAAATCTGAACAAATCTAGAGCAACCGTAGTTACGGGTATTCGTATATCATCATAAACTAGATTTACACCATTAGGCCCCATTTCCTCCCGAACTTCGTACCATGGAAA
>JALUUU010000030.1 GCA_027021185.1 archaeon
GGCTGAGGAGTTGAAAACCCCCGTGGTGCCGCCGAAGGCTATGAACAATCCGAGGAAACCCGTGACAAGGATCATCGGCGTCTTGTACTTGATCTGAGCCTTCCACAGGGTGGCGATGAAGCACAGCACTATCACCCCGAAGGGTATGGAGATCAGCTCAGTCATGATGCTCATGTATATCCTCCAGGCGGCGTTGACCCCTGTGATGAACATGTGGTGCCCCCAGACTACGAGGCTCATGAACCAGGCCACTAACATGGAGGCGATTATTATGTTTTTACCGTAGATGGGCCTCCTGGCAAAGGTCTGGAGAATCTCCGAAGCCACGCCCAGGCCCGGGAACAGGAGCACGTACACCTCAGGATGCCCGAATATCCAGAAGTAGTGATCCCAGAGCAGCGTGCCGTGGGGCGGCGCAAAGAAGTTGGTCCCTAGGAGCCAGTCGCTGAGGAGCTTGAGGCCCGCAACGGCCAGCACCGGGAATATGACGTACATCAACCCGAAGGTGGCCAGCATGAACCACACGAAAAGGGGCATCCTCATGAAGGTCATCCCCGGGGCCCGCATGACCGCTATGGTGGTTATGAAGTTTATAGTCCCAAGGATAATGGCCGCTATCAGCATGGCAAGCCCCGCGATTCCTAGGACGATGCCGAAGGCGTTGCCGGCGCTGTACTGGGGGGTGTTGAGGGGCGCGTAAACCGTCCAGCCCGTGGCGATTGCTCCCCCAGGCAGCAGAAAAGCGGATGCAGCCACCAAGCCTCCGAAGAGGAACATCCAGAAGCTCAGGGCGTTAAGCCTCGGAAAAGCCAAGTCGCGGCATCCGATCATGGCGGGTATGAGGTAATTCGCGAGACCTATGGAGAGAGGCGAAACGAACCATAGAACCATCACAAGGCCGTGAACGCTTACCGCCTGGTTGTAGAAGCTCGCCGAGATTATGTTGAGCCCCGGGGCGGTGGTCTGGGCCTTCATGAGCAACCCGAGGGCTGCCCCAATGGCTCCGAACAGAAAAGACGCCAATATATATAATATCCCTATGTCTTTGTGATTCGTAGTAGTAAGCCAGCGCTTAATGTCCATCTACACACCTCCAGCATACCATTTCTCGAAATCCTGCGGGTCCTTGACCGTAACCGATGCCTTCATGAATGTGTGCCCAACCCCGCAGATTTCGTTGCAGTGCGCCTTGTAGCTGCCAGTCCGCACGGCCTTAAACCAGATGACGTTTGTTTTCTGAGGAATGGCGTCAGCCATGATCTTAAAGTCGGGGACGTAGAAATTGTGGAAAACGTCGCTCGAAGTGACCTTGAGGACAACAACTTTATTCGCAGGCACAATGAGCTCGTTCACGGTTTTTACCCCGTTGGGGTAGATGAAGGTCCAGCTGTATTGCTGCCCAACCACATTCACGATAAGAGATTCCTCCGCCGGAGGTTTCTCGATGAAGTTGACAGTGTCCTTGGTTCCTATGGAGATGGGTATGAACAGCAGGAAGAGCACCGCCGTGAGAATCAGGCCGATCCTGGCGCTGCCCCTAACAGGAGGGATAACTCCTGCCTTTGGAGCGTCGGCGGGCTCTTTTGCCCCGGGTTTGTGCTTGAAGCGGAAAATCGCGTATACAAGGGCGCCGATCACTATTATGTTTATAATCACTGCAGCATACAAGTAAAGGTTAAACAAGCTTTCCAGCGGTCCTTGGCTGGTAGTTATGACCATTTTTTTACCTCCTCTGAGTTTGCGGATTTCCTCATGCAGTGCGGTTTCAAATTTATCTTATTGTTTCATCAAAATTTAATAACCTATTATTTAAGTTTTTTTGAAAAGTAAGATTTTCATCTAATGAAAAGAATTCTTCCCAATTGTAAAAGAAAATTTAAATTAAATATGTCTGCGGAGCTATGAGGGCCTTTACCCTAAACCCCGCCGGACTGTCTTTAGTCTCCACTTTACAGCCTAAAGAGGAGAAAACCCCCTCCAAAAAGGTCGGTCTAGGACTTATTCACAGCCGTTTTAAAATTCTGATCGGTCGGATTAACCTCGGTCAGCCTTTGCGAATAAATTGCTCCCCGATATCTGCGAGGTCGTAAGCCAGATAACCCCTCTCTCAGGGCCTCTTTGCCTCTGATGTTCCTTGCAACGATGCCGTAGTGTTCCCTGCGGACATTATTTCCCCACTTCACCAACCCCGCCTTACGTCTCAGATCATCAAGTAC
The DNA here is from genome assembly GCA_027021185.1 of archaeon. Classification (GTDB taxonomy): domain Archaea; phylum Hydrothermarchaeota; class Hydrothermarchaeia; order Hydrothermarchaeales; family JALUUU01; genus JALUUU01. The sequence continues at coordinate 2,217 of JALUUU010000030.1, forward strand.
TCTGTTTGCATCCCTTAAGCTGAGGCTGCTCCATTTACACTCGATGAAGGCTACGTCTCTGGTGTATTCTTTTCCCGTTATAATTCGTAGAACCTCTTTTTAATTCTCTGGAGTTTTCCCTCAGACTATCCTTCGTGCATAAAAAATACAGCGCCCTCTTTTTTTGAATGAATTTTTTTATCAGCTCAGTCTTTCCCACCCTCCTCCTGCCGTAAATTATAATCATCTGCGCCCTGTCCTCGGCATACTTTCTCTCCAGAAAATCTAACTCAGGGACTCTATCCACAAATTGTTGTATCATGAGTATACTCTGTATACAATTTAACAACTTTATGTACAGCCGCCGCACAATAAGCTAAGAAGGCTAGAGGGCCTTGACCCTGAGCTTGGCCAGGTCGTCTTTAATCTCCACCTTACGGCCCAGAGTGGAGAAAACCTCCTCAAGAAAGGTCTTGACGAACTTCTTGGTGGGCTCGAAGTTCATGATGAGGACGAACTCGTTATCCCTCACCTTCCTAAGGGTGTAGAAGTTGCAGGCCTCAAGCCTCTCCAGGATCTTCTCGATGGGGATGCTGCGGAACTGCTCCCCATGAGACTCCGCCACCTTTTTGTGGCCCTCCCAGAACTTCTCTTTGTCCTTGGATTCCTCGATGAAGTTCAGGAACAGCTGCCAGTGATCAATGTCCAGGATGATGTGCTCTCCGCCAGGAAGCATCTCAAGGTAGGACTTAATCTTCCCCTCCTGGCTTAGGACATCCCTGTTCTTTGAGTAGAAATGCAGGGACTTCCTGATAACGTCGCTCCTCGAGGTCTTCAGATCCTTCTTCAGCGCCTCCAGGAGATTCTTGGTGTCCTTATCCAGGGAAATGGTAATCCTGACCGATTCCCCTGCACTCATCGTCTAACACCGAAGGGAAAAAAATAAGAAAAAAAAGGGGACGCTTAAATTATACAGCGTCCTTACCCCGTTCCTTCGTTCTGACGCGGATGACGTCCTCAAGGGGAGAGACGAAGATCTTGCCGTCTCCGATTCTTCCGGTCTTGGCAGCCTCGCACAGGGTGTCTATCACTGTCTCTGCATCTTTGTCGTCGACGATTATCTCCAGCTTTATCTTCGGCAGGAAGTCAACTCTGTAGTCTCCGGCGCGCCACTGCAGGGTGATCCCCTTCTGTCTTCCTCTTCCCTTGACCTCTGTCACTGTCATCCCTGGGAAGCCCTTCTCATCCAGGGCCTCTCTCACTGCGTCCAGCCTTTCAGGCCTTATTATAGCCTCTATTTTCTTCATGGGTTCACCTCACCTCACTCAATTCACGCTCATGCATATGCTGTCTCGCCGTGCTGAGATATGTCGAGGCCGACGTCTTCCTCTTCCTCCTTGACTCTCAGGCCCATGGTAGAGTCTATGAGCTTCGCCAGTATGTAGGTTATCACGAAGGCATACACCCACGTCGCCGCCACAGCTATTATCTGGGTAACCACCTGGGACGGATTGCCGGCGAGGAGGCCAGCTGCACCGACGCTGGCGAATATACCAGTCGCTATGGCGCCCCATGTGCCCCCGATGCCGTGGACAGCCCACACATCCAGGGACTCGTCAATGTTCCTCCTGGTTCTGAAGAGCAGGGCGTAGTAGCAGAAGATACCCGCGCCTATGCCTATGGCTATAGAGGATAGTGGGGTCACGAAGCCGGCCGCAGGGGTGATGGCCACGAGTCCTGCAACGGCACCAGTGGCGATGCCCAGGACACTGGGCTTCCTGTGCATCCAGCTGAGAAACATCCATGTCAAAGCCGCAGCCGCAGTAGCTGTATTG
>JALUUU010000031.1 GCA_027021185.1 archaeon
CCCGAGGGGTTACGTTGCCAGACGCGCCATAAAGAAGGCGGAGAAGATGGGCTACAGAGCCATCTTCGGACCGGAAATTGAGTACTTCGTCTTCGAAAGCGTGGATCCCTCGAACCTGGAGTATGATTTATGGGTTTCTCCAGACGGGGGAAAAGGTGACTCCTGGGGTCCTCCGAGAGTTATGCCTAAGTCTCCAGAGACAAGGCCTGGGAACACGATTCTAAGGCCCAAGGAGGCTTACTTCAGAGCCCCGCCGGAAGACACCACAAACGACTACCGCAACGAGGTAGCCCATTACCTCACCATGATGGGGGTTAACGTGGAGTATCACCACCACGAAGTTGCCACCGCCGGGCAGGTGGAGATAGACTACAAGCCAAAAGAGGCCATAGCCTGTGGTGACGCCTTCTATACATACAAGTTCGTGGCGAGAAACATAGCACAAAAATACGGCTGGATAGCCACCTTCATGCCCAAGCCCCTGTATCTCGACAATGCCAGCGGTATGCACACCCACCAGAGCCTGTGGAAAGGTGAGCCCTTCACAGGAGAGAACGCCTTCTTCGACAAAGACGACGAATACGGGCTGAGTCAGACTGCTAGGTATTACATAGGAGGACTCATAGAACACTCTAAGGCCCTGACAGTTATAAGTTGTCCCACAGTGAACAGCTACAAGCGACTCGTGCCGGGATTCGAGGCTCCTATAAACATAAGCTGGAGTCCGAGGAACAGGAGCGCCCTAGTGAGGGTCCCTGTATACTTCAGGAGCCCCAAGGCGACTAGGTGTGAATACCGTGCCGCTGATCCCAGCTGCAACCCATACCTGGCCTTCTCATGTATGCTGGCCGCTGGGTTGGATGGTATTAAGAAGAAAATCGAGCCTGGCGATCCTCTGCGGGCGGACATGTATGAGCTCTCTCCTGAGGAGAAGAAGAAATACGGCATCGGAGAGCTTCCCACAACCCTTAGGGACGCCCTTGATCACCTCACAACCGACGAGGTGCTTCAGGATACCCTGGGAAGCCACATATACGAGGCCTTCGTAGACCTCAAGGTTGACGAGTGGAACCAGTACTGCCTCTACGTCACTCCTTGGGAGATAATGAAGTACCTGGATTATTAAGAGGTGATGAAGAATGGGAGTCCACAGGGTTACGACCAAGGCAGCCAAGGCGTATGCCGCCAGAGAACGCGTTCTAGGGGCCGGAATCTCTGTCCTGGGAGACGCAGGTGAGAAAGCAACAACCTTGGACAAAAAATTGGCCGAGGAATGTGGAGATCTAGCCGCCGAGCTGATCCCCCATGCCCCGGGCTATGCAGGCAAGCTCATGCTTGTGGCTGCTAGGTTGTTCTGGGCTCTTGCAGGGGTGGAGGAGAAAGAGACAGAAGTTCTGTCCCTGGAAGAGCTGGAGGAAAAAATCGAGAGCATTAAAAAAGCTCTCGAATAATTTTTTCCCTCTTTTTATATATAACCCCGGCCTATTTTTAAGGGAAGATGCTTAGAGGAGTCCTTGAGGTACTGCAGCCCTACGAGGCCGGGAAGAGCATAGACGATGTTTCCCTGGAGGGGAAAAAACCGGTCAAGCTTAATTCTAACGAGAACCCTTATCCGCCTCCTGCAGAAGTAATCAGGGCGGCCCTTGAGGCCCTTAAAAAGGCTAACAGATATCCGGACTCATCATATAGACGTCTTAAAAAAAAGCTCTCAGATTATGCCGGGCTCCCTATGGAGCACGTAACTGTGGGCTCGGGGGCCAGTGAGGTTCTGGACAATATCTGCAAAGCGGTTCTGGAGCCTCTGGATAAAGTTGTTCTACCCGTTCCCAGCTACACCATGCACCTGTTCCTCTCTATGATAAGGGATGTCCACCCTGTTTACGTGGAGACAGAGGATAAGGGATTTAAGATATGCGCAGAGGACATCTTATCAGCCTCTCAGGGTGCAAAGCTCATATTCCTGTGCTCACCCAACAATCCCACGGGATTGACCATTGACAGGGAGGAGATAATGGCCGTCGTGGAGGGGACAAAGGCCATGGTTGTGGTAGACGAGGCCTACCACGAGTTCTGTGGAAAAACAGTGGCAGGCAGTGTTCAGGAGCACGAGAATCTAGTTGTCGTTAGAAGCATGTCTAAGTTCTTTGCCCTCGCGGGTCTCAGGATTGGATATGCCTTAGCGTCCAGTGATATTGCCCAGAGCCTGGAAAAAGTCAGGCTGCCCTTTGGTATCAGCCTGCCAGCTGCAGAAGCCGCGATAAAGGCCCTGGAAAATCTGAAATACTATGAGAGTATCAAAAAAGAAATCCTAGGAGAACGGGAGCGTGTCTTTCAGGAAATCAGTGGGATCGAGGCCTTGGAGGTCCTTCCTTCCGAGGCGAATTTCCTGCTGGTTGGACTTCCTGACACACCCTCCGTGGATGAGATTATCAAGGCTCTGGGGGATAACGGAGTGTTTGTGAGAGACGTCTCCAAGATGCCCGGTCTGAGGAAGAATTATCTTAGAATAACCATAGGAAAAAGAGAGGAGAACAACAGAATGCTTTCGGGACTAAAAAAACTTTTTAGCTCTTGTTAACGTTACCCTTTACTGGAGAATGAAAGATGTGTGGTCTGGCTGGTATTCTTAACAGACAGAGGAGGAAACTCTCAGGGAAAGATATAGTCACAATGGCAAATGCCATGGGCGATCGATACGACGGTAGAGGAGGAGGCTTTGCGGCCTACGGAATCTACCCCAAGTTCAAAGAGCAGTATGCCCTCCAGATTTTCCTCGATGATGAGGAGGCAAAAGAGAGAACAGAGGAGTTTCTCAAAGAGAGAGTGGTTATCGTAAAAGACGAAAAAGTGCCCATGAGGAATATCGAAGAGATCCCCATGGCGCACATAACGTGGCGGTACTTCGTGGACGTCCCTGAGAAATTTAATCACTCGGAGAACGACTACATTGTAAGGACCGTTATGCAGATAAACGACGAGATCCAGGGAGCCTTCGTAGCCTCCAGCGGGAAGGATATGGGGGTCTTCAAGGCGACTGGCTGCCCGTGCGACGTTGCCAAGCTCTTTAAGATAGAAGACTACAAGGCGTATCTATGGGTTGCCCATGGAAGATTCCCGACGAATACAAGGGGATGGTGGGGAGGCGCTCATCCCTTCAACATCCTTGACTGGTGCGTGGTGCACAATGGGGAGATAAGCTCCTACGGCACCAATAAACGCTACCTGGAGATGCATGGATACAAGTGCCGGCTCCAGACGGACACAGAGGTTGTGGCGTACCTGTTTGACCTCCTGGTGAGGAAGCACGGCTTATCGGAGTCCGCAGCCGCAATCGCTCTGACCCCTCCTTTCTGGAAACACATAGATTCTATGCCAGAGGATAAGAAAAAATTTTATACATGGATAAGAATGACCTATGCCCCGGCGATGCTCAACGGACCCTTCGGCATAATAGTCAGCAATAGCAACACCATGATTGGCCTCAATGACAGAATAAAGCTCAGGCCCCTCATAGCCGCGGAGGATGATAGCTATACATACATCGCCAGCGAAGAGGCGGCTATAAGGAGTGTCGCCAAGGATCCTGACAGGGTATGGGCTCCCAAGGCAGGGTCTCCGGTCATTGCCAAGCTGGAGGAGAACTGAGACATGGCCACCTTTCCACCGGAATTCTATGTAAACGTAGACAAGCAGATCTGCACCGGCTGCTTGAGATGCACCAGGGAGTGCCCTTTCGGGGTGCATATATTCGAGAAAAAGAAGTATCAAGCCTCTGGAGAGGGCAAGGATAAGAGGAAGTACTATATCGCCAGGAAGCACTGGAACTGCGTGGCATGTCAGCGGTGCGTCTACACGTGTCCAGCTAAGGCCATCGTCATTGAGAACCGTCCTCAGTCCTTTTCTCCCCATCCAATCTGGACCCAGAAAACCATTAAGGATATCAAGCTTCAGGCCCAGACAGGAGGGGTTATCCTGGCCAGCATGGGCAATGAAAAGCCATACCGCATACTATTCGATC
>JALUUU010000032.1 GCA_027021185.1 archaeon
GTCGATGGGCAGTGCGCTGTGGAATTTCTCCGCCTGCTCCACCGCCGCGTTCCCCGTGAGGGCGTCTCCGACGAAGAGCACCAGGTCCGCCTTGGCCACCCTGGCTATCTTCCGCATCTCGTCCATAAGGTTCACGTTGGTCTCCATACGCCCTGCTGTGTCTATGAGGACGACGTCTTTCCCCCTGGCCCTGGCGTGCTCCACCGCGTCATACGCCACGGCCGCGGGATCCGAGCCCCGGGCGTGCTTTATCACCTTAACCCCTAGGCGGGAGGCGTGCTTCTCCAGCTGCTCTATTGCCCCCGCCCTGAAGGTGTCGCTGGCGGCGATGACGCAGCTCTTCCCGTGGCGCTGCAGTAACCTGGCGATCTTGGCTATGGTGGTGGTCTTCCCGGTGCCGTTGACCCCCACGAACAATACGATGAAAGGCTTCTCCTCTTTCTCTTTCTTATCCACCAGCTCTATGAGGTCGGGTCCCCGGGGCAGGAGCTTCCTCAGGGAAGAGCGCAGAGCCTCGTCCACAACCTTCTCCACCTCGCCCTTCCTAACCTTCCTGCCCCCCAGCTCCCTTCGGAGGTTCCAGGCTATCTCCTCGGCCGTCTCCAGGGCAACGTCCCCCTCAAGAAGGGCGAAGACGACGTCCTGGGAGACCTCTTCGAGTTTCTTCTCGTCGAAGATCACCTCCCCCTTCAGCAGCGCCCCCGTGCGCTCCCTGAGCCCGGCCTCCTCCAGGGAGTTCTTCACCCTGGAGAGCCTCTCCCTGAGATAGGAGAACAAAGCTATCCTACCTCTACCCTTCTCTCCCTGCCTCTTCAAGGATGCCCTGGACCCTGGGGGTGAGCTCCTGGATCCTGCCCAGGAGGAGCCCCAGCCTCTCTCCCAGGTCCTTCCTCACCCCTGTCAGCTCTTTTATCCTGGTCTCCAGGTCTTTCTTGGCATCCTCTATGGGCTTCTTCACCGCCACCCCTGCTCCAATGCCCAGTATAATTTTCTGGGTGTCGATGATCTTGGAGGATACGTAGGAGTCCGCCCCCAGGGGTACGAGGATCTCGTTGTCTTTTCCCTGGTCCTTGATCTCCTCGAGGCTCTTCACGACCATCTCGAGCTCTCCGAGGCTGGCCTCCACCATCTCCAGGTTCTTCTGGAGGGCCTCCGCCTGGACCCGGTAGCTCTCGTACTCGTTCAGGAGTTTCTCAGCCTCCATCTCATACCTCCTCCACCTTCTCGATGATGATCTTGGTCCTGGGGGTCTTGTGCTTGCTTCCCAGGTCAGAGTACACCGTCTCCACGGCGCGTTTCTCGCTGATGCTCTCCACTTCCTTCTCGAAGGGCTGCATTACCTCCCCCATCCGGAATCTTCCCTTTATCCTGTATCTCCCCATTTCCTAACCTCCATTCATAAGAATCCCAGTGAGTCCTCTATCCTGGCTATCTCGGGGCCCGTGGTGGCGCTGCCTATTAGGGCTCCCTTGCTGTTGGCCACGATCCCTGTCTTCACGTAGCCCACGCCCTGGTTGACGGTGCCTATGTCCACCTCGACCTTAAGGACCTCCTCGGCCCAGTCGAGCTCTTCCTCCTCCAGGTTCGGGTGGAGCAGGGCTCCCTTGTTGGTGGCAACCCCGAGGCTGCCCACTATCTTGTAGCCTCCCAGGTCCCTGAGCACCACCTCGCATCCCAGGGCGTCCTCCATTACCTCGACGGCTTCCCTGCTCAGCACCTCGCTGGCGATGGCGCCCCTGTCGTTGAGGAGGACCAGGTTCCCGAGGGCGGTGTACTTGTCAGGGACCACGCCCACGTTGAGACCTGCCTTCCTCAAGCTCTCCAGCTCCGCAGACGAGGAGTGCCGAGACACGACGGCGCCGTTGTTGTTCAGGGCCATCATAACACCGACTATGGTGGTGCCCGCCACCGTGCTCTCCAATACATCCACATCCAGAGTCTCGGCGAGGAGCGTGGTGAAGGACTCGGGGGCCTCAGGGGGCAGCACCGCCACGCTGTCGTTGGCCCCGACGTATACGCCGATGTTGGGGTTTTTGCTGTAGGCAGCTAGGCGAAGCACCTTTCTCACTCTGCGAGAGTTACCAGGACGCTTCCGTCCTCTTGTTTCTCTGCTTTAACCCTTATCCGTGGGGGGATGTTCTTCATCCCTCTCTCCCACAGCTTCTCGTTGAGGGAGGGGTCAAGCCTTACGTCGCTGCTCTTCATGTGCTTCTCCATGAAGGCCCTAACGTATCTCACAGCCTTCTCAGCTCTCCTTCCCCGGGGGGCTTTTTTAACGTATCCCAGGGGGATGGTGTATATTCTCTCCATTTTTCACCACCTAGGCCTTGAGCCTGCCCCTCCGCCAGAAGTGCCTCTTGGGGTGCATCCTCACCCTTCCCATGGTCTTTCCGATGACCCATACGGGGACGGGCCTGTTCTGCTTCATGAACTTGGCGAGCCTGATCTTCCTGGGCAACTCAGCTTTTCCCATTTAAATCCTCCTTATCTTGAATTCCTTCTTCTTGCCAGATATCTTGCTGAGGATCTCCTTCAGCTGGGCGTCTGTTATCTTCTGCTTTACCTGGCCCCTCTGGGCCAGCTGGATGAGGAGATTCTCTACCTGGATGCCGTACTCCGGTCTGGCCAGCTTCACATTGGCCAGGCGCTGCCGGGCCTCGGGGGTCAGGATCTCCATGAGGACCGCCCGGCGCTGAAGCTCCAGGCGCCTCACCTGCTCCTCTTTGAGGCGCTCCTCCTGCAGCCTTTGCTGAAGCTCCAGGAGTTTCCTCTTCTTAACCTCCTCAAGATCGTCCTGCATTTTTCCTCAGTACTTTTCCAGCTCCGGGATTTCCCTCTTGATCTTGCTGGCTATGGAGTCCAGCAGGGACGCCGCCTTGGGGGTTGTGACCCTTCCTTCTTTTGTCTTCTTGATCAGCCCCGCTTCCTCAAGCTGCTTGAGCATGTCCCTCAGCAGGCTTCCGCTGGCCCCGCGCATTGCCTCGGGATTGTGGCCTCGGTTCTTCTTTCCTCCGTACAGCCTGCGAAGAGTGGGAACGCCTACCGGCCCGCGGATGTGAACCTTTCTCAGGAGAGAGGCGCACCTTATGTACCACCAGTCGTCGATTTCAGGGCGCTTCTCCTTGTCGCCCCCTGTCTTGACGTAGACCGCCCACTCAGGCGGCCTCAGCTCTCCCTGGGCCTTAAACTTGGCGGCCAGCTCCTCAATCAGCATCGAGGCGGGAACATCGTATACTGTTGCCACGTCAATCCTCCTTAATTTTTAACTTCTTAAACATTGCTGATAGGCAGTCTAACTACGTAACCGCACCTTAAACAGGTGATTATCACCCTCCCTTTATAAATCCTTACCCTCGAACTAGCCCCTGGGACTAGGAAAGCATAGCATTTCTTGCACACCCTGCGCTTCCATCGCCTGGGGAACCGGAGGGCGTGGCGCCTGGCTATCTTCTTGGCGAGCTCCGCGTATCTGTGTGCCTTGGCCCTGTCCCGTGGGAATACCTCCTGGGCCTTGGTCAGCAATATCTCAATCCTCTCCCTGGCTATTCTTCTGGTTTTGTAGCGGTTAACCGTTCTCCTCATATGCATCAGCGCGGAAAAAACTCTTAGGCTTGTATGCGATGGGCGGGATTCGAACCCGCGTTAGAGGCTTGGCAAGCCCCTGTCCTAGGCCAGGCTAGACTACCATCGCTTGGACTTATCTTTTCCCAAGGGGGTTATTAAGTTTTTTGTAAAGTTGTCTTCGATAGGATTATTTGTTATTGTGATGAAGATCGCCCGGCCGTGTCCCAGGTGTGGGGAGGTGACCCTGGCCAACAAGTGCAAGAGCTGTGGCTACGAGTTCATGCCAGAGGTGCCGCCTCCCAAGATGGGGGAGGAGAAAAAGAAACCCAAAAAGAAGAAGGGCAGATTCTTATCCTGAGTAATGGGCTGAGGAGCATTCTTTTAAGGGTCTTTATAAGGGAGACGAAAACT
>JALUUU010000033.1 GCA_027021185.1 archaeon
CTCCTCCATAGCCGCTGGCCCCACCTCGTCGTCAAAGCGGTGATGGGTGGCAATATGACCACCGAAGGCGTCGTTGGGCATTAGAATACGGTCTTCCTTAAGGTAGGTGAACATGCTATCAGGCCAATGAAGCATGGCCGCTTCTATAAACATAAGGGTCTTATCGCCCAGGCTAAGGGTGTCGCCCGTCTTAACCATCCGGGCATTCCAGTCCTGTTGGAAGTGTAGTCTCAAGCCTTCCTTGCCCGCCCTGGTTGCTATGGCCTCTGCCTTGTCCGCTACCTCCATTAGTTTGGGCATGGCTCCGCTGTGATCCATCTCAATATGGTTACACACCACGTAGTCTATCTACGAGGGATCGACGATTTCCTCGATCCTCTTCAGCATCTCCCTCTCAAACCCCATCTTAACCGTGTCCACGAGGGCAATCTTGTCTGACACTACTAGGTAGGCGTTAAGTCGTCCCCCGGGGAGTGTTATAAGAACCGCAGAACCGGAGGTTCCAGTCTACGGCGCCCACCCAGTATACACCCTTAGCTAGTTCCACTTTCATTTCGACAACCCTGCTTTTTTTTATAATAATTTTTTAAAAAGACCCTTTATATTTTTTAATTTAACCTTCTACATCGTCCCTACCAAAAAATACTTTTCAGTGTCTTCGTCTGTTTTTATTTTGGGCTTATTAGAGATAAGCGGTAATAGAATTGAAAGAAAACTGCTCAATGATTTAAGACCTTGAATCCTTGGAGAGTAAGGCATTTCAATTGATCTCATGCATTATACCCTTTATTTCTAAATAGCACTTATCCGAGGGATAATAAGAAAGGGATGCTGGAAATCCTTAACATCTCCATGGAAGATACGAAGCATCATGAAAAGAACATGAGAAGCTTTATAAAAAAGATCCAGAGTAACGATGGAAGATGAGTGTTGACAAGAAGATTATTGCCACCCTTAATAATCTCTGGAAAATAGAGAGGAAGATTATAGACCTTTGTCAGAGTTTACATGACATTTTTCCTAACGATGATCTCAGGAAGATGTTAAAAAAGAACAGCAAAGACGAGGAACGTCATAAAAAACTATTAGAAGAAGCCCTGAATTTAATGGGAGGAGGCAAAGGAACCACAAAAGATTTCTGAGCACGTTGAGGGGGCGACGTGGATCCCTCTGGATGAACTCCTCCAGAGGCTGGAGGAGCTGGACACTGATAAGGCAATACTCGTCTGCTTCAGCAGGAGCGGGAACCGTAGCGCCATTGGCATGCAGCATACTCCAGCGGAACGGATTCAAGAAGCTCTACAACGTCCACGGCGGTATTCTCGCATGGAAGGCTGCCGGATTCAAAACAGTTACCAGACAGTTAGCAGCTTCATGGCGCGGATGCCTCTAGGCTTTTCTTTATCAGGATGGATATTACGGTGAAGGCCACGCCTAAAAGGATTGCGTCCTTTTTGTCCACAATGAACTTCCTTATCCTGGCTCCACCTATCATAGCAACTCAGGAATTTATCAGGGGGGATACTTTAATATTTATCGAATTCGATAATTCTATGCAGGAGGTGATATATTTGAGGGATATGACGGAGGGGAATCTTAGAAGCGCCTTTGCCGGTGAGAGCCAGGCCCATATGAAGTACCAACTCTTTGCCGAGGTGGCGGAGAGGAGGGGTTTGACGAATCTTGCCCGTCTATTCAGGGCGATATCCTACGCTGAGCTTGTCCACGCTAGGAACCATCTTAAGGCCCTTGGTGAGGTCAGAGGGGATGTGGACAATATCCAGAGCGGAATCGACGGGGAGACCTATGAGGTTGAGGAGATGTATCCCGCCTTTAAGGCGGTGGCGGAGCTTCAGGGAGAAAAGACGGCCACTAGGAGCTTCAACTATGCCCTGGAGGCGGAGAAGATACATGCCGTCATGTACAGGGACGCCAAGAAAACAGTTGAGGTAGGCGGTGATATATCCCTTGGGGATGTCTTTATCTGCGATGTCTGCGGCCACACGGTTGAGGGCGAGGCACCGGATTATTGCCCCGTCTGCGGGGCCAAGAAAGACAAATTCAAGAAATTCTAATAATGGAGGCATATGAATTGGCTATTTGGAGATGCACCGTCTGCGGCTATGTTTTTGACGGGGCAGAGGCACCGGATAAGTGCCCTAAATGCGGGGCGCCTAAGGAGAAATTCGAGGAGATCGCCGGGGAAGCTGCCGAGCTGATTGAGCGCTCACGCCACACAAATGATCTGCACATGAAGCTTACTACCTTCCTAAGGAAGGTTGAATGGGTCAGCGAATCAGGAATCGAGGACAACCTTGACCCTGGCTGTCTAGCGATATTCAAGAAGGCCAAGGAGCAGGCCGCCGAGCTCAGGCAGATGATCAAAGCAGAGCTCCAGACCCATATGAAGAAGGGGAAATGGGGCTAAACAACAAGGGAAGAGACGAGGGTGAGGATAGATGAGTAAGAGGATAATTGAGGCGTTGAACACGGCCCTGGGGATGGAGCTCGGGGCGATTGTGCAGTACATGTGGCACCACGTGATGGTTGAGGGGATTGAGAGCCCTGAGGTCGCGGAGATGTTCAGGAAGACAGCTATCGATGAGATGAAGCACGCGGAGAAACTCGCGGAGCGCATAGACTACTATGGCGGCGTGCCTACCACGAAGCCTGGGGAGATAAGGATCGGCGGGGGCATGAGGAAGATGATCGAGGACGACTTGGACGGTGAGCTCACTGCGATAAAGACATATAAGGAGTTCATAAGGCTTGCAGTCGAGGAAGGCGACCCGGTGACTAGGCTGTTATTGGAGGAGATCCTGACCGACGAGGAGGACCATGAGTACAGCTGGCGAACCCTACTAGCGAAAAAGAAGGAGTAGCCGTGATCGTGATGTGTGAGGAGGAGCCTGGATGCCGTGGGTTTATCTATAGGCTGCTAGGAGCCCCTTTTTCCTCTCTTATGGGTAACGAGCCTAGGTGTCATCCAGGGGTTATCTAGTCATGCAGGGGCCTTGGAGGTATGGTGCTCTCTGATTGGGGGGAGGGCGGCGCCGCGAGGGGCCTCTTCATATCTTCTGTGGCGTGGCTTGTCATCGCTGTGAGCTTGGCACTCGTATTAGCTGTTAAGTTCATCTTTCCAGAATTCCTGAGCGGATACGGGTTTCTTCAGTTCGGCAGAGTTCGGCCAGTGCACGTGAACATAGCCGCCTTCGGTTGGCTGTCCATGGTTCAGGTTGCGGCTGTTTTTTACATCGTCCCTAAGCTTACAAAGACGAGGCTTTACAGCGAGCGCCTAGGTAATCTAACCGTTATTCTTTGGAATGTCTTCCTGGTATTAGCGGCTTTCACCCTGCTAATGGGGATGACCCAGGGCAGAGAATATGCCGAGCTTATCTGGCCTCTTGATGTTTTCTTTTTGGTGATTCTAGGTCTCGTCGCCTTCAATGTCTTTATGACCGTCTTAAGGAGGAGGGAGAAGGGACTGTATGTCAGTTTGTGGTACTTCTTGGGATCCCTTGTATGGATGCCTATTATCTACGTGGTGGGCAATGTCATGTGGGTGGTACCTGCGGGTGCGTTGTCCGGCGTCAACGACGCCATCGTCAACTGGTTCTATGGTCACAACATTCTGGGGCTATGGTTCACCACCCTCGGAATAGGGGCGGCGTATTACCTTCTCCCGAAACTTGTGAAGAAGCCTTTGTATAGCCATAAGCTGTCGTTGATAGGCTTCTGGACCATCGGGCTTTTTTATTCCTGGGTCGGGACCCATCATCTTATCTGGGGGCCTGTTCCCTACTGGGCGCAGACCGTCTCCATCGTCGCTAGCGTTGCCATGCTTATACCTGTCTTCAGTGTTTTATGGAACTTCTGGAAGACCCTGGAAGGGCGGTGGCAGTTTGTTGCAGGATACGGAAGGGGACTGGCTACCAACGGAGGTAACGCATATGCCTGGAGCGAC
>JALUUU010000034.1 GCA_027021185.1 archaeon
GCAAAGATCATGGACGGCGTCGTCGGTCGGGGGCCCCTCATGATAGACTACGGGGCAACCTATGAGAACTACTGGAGCGACATCACCAGGACTTTTCACGTAGGCAGGCCCGGGGAGGGCTTTGAGGACGCCTACGAGGCGGTTATCGAGGCTAGGCGAATCGGTCTGAGAAACGTGATGGCGGGGGTCGAGGTGTCCCGGGTGGATAAGGCTGTTAGAGAGGTGCTGACTGATTATGGATACGGCGACTGTATAGTGTACACCAGCGGCCATGGAGTGGGCCTTGAGGTCCATGAGCCCCCCCTAATCTCTGTGCATCAGCCCCGGCCCGAGATCCCTAAGTTTCAGGGAAGCAGTGACGCCGAGAGGCTGTATCGGAGCATGGTTTCCTTCTTCTACGTGGATGAGGAGCCCTCTTTTCAGAAAAACACCGTCGTGGCCTATGAGCCGGGAATATATCTAGAGGGATTCGGGGTCCGCATCGAGGACATGGTGCTGGTTAGGGAGAAACCAGAGATTCTTTCACGCCTCCCAACAGGCCTTGATGAAATAACTTTATAGCCTGGTTTTTTACAGAGAAATAGCCGTAAAAAACGCCTTTTTCCGGTTAAGGAGAAAATGACAAAATTTATATACCTATTCTTGTTTTATAAGTAATACCTATTGGATACCAATAGGGTATAAAAAATGGGAACGGAGGTGTAACATGGCAGAAAAGAAAAGTACCTTTTGGTGGATGACTAGCGGTAGCGAGATTTCTCGGAACTTACCTGGGCTCATAGCGACATTTATTTTCATGGTTATTGCATTGAACATTGAGAATCAGCTCAAAGTACTTGCCAAAGGCGGCGTTGCTTGGGCGGACTTCGTATATAACAAAGCACAGATTAAATACGTAGCTATTCTGCTTCTAGGCGGTATGATCATCCGCAATACCGTGGGTGTTCCAAAGGTTCTACAGGACGGAGTCAACATCAGCAGGCCCATTATCAAACCAGGAATTATCATTATGGGTATACACTATAAGGTGCAGAACGTTATAGCAGTGGGTGCTGCGGCTCTTATAGTTGTGATTCTCTTCGTGCTCGGGACCGCGGTGGCTATTTGGGTCTTAGGACAGCGCTATGGAGTGCGTGATTCCTTAGCAGGGTGCTTAGGCGCTGGCGTAGGAATCTGCGGCGTGTCGGCGATTATCGCTACTGGACCCGTTTGCAGGGCGCAGCCCACCGACTTGCTGTACAGTATCGCGACCATTCTCCTCTTCGGTACCGCGGGACTGTTCATAGCGCCTTACGTGGGACAGGCCCTAGGAATGCCCCAGCCCATCTACGGTGCCTGGGTGGCCACGGCCATTCTAAACACGGCTCAGCTAACTGCTGCAGCGGAGTGGTATAGTGGCTTGGCAGCGCCAGGAGAACCCGTGGCTATTGACAGCGCCACCATCGTGAATGTCGTCAGGGTTGTTTTCATCCCTGTGGTGGTTCTGGCAGCAGTCTGGTTCTACATCTTCCGGCCGCTGAGTGCTGAAGAGGCAGCAGCGAAGGGCATCGACAGGATGCAGGTCATCAAGGACAAGTTCCCGATATTCGTCCTTGGATTCTTCGCTCTGACGATCTTCAACTCCATAATCGGCGGAGTCGAGAAGAGTGTTGACAAGGCGCTGTATAAAGACGCGCGGAAATTCTTCTTCGCATGGGGATTCGCAGGTATCGGCCTTAACATCGTACTAGAGGACCTCAAGAAGGCTGGAGGAGCAGCGTTTTCCATTGGAATCGGCGCTGGACTTGCCAAGGCGATAATATCGCTACTTGTGATATACGCCTTCGGTGCTGACACCTGGACGGTGACAACTGACTAGCGGGGGTAAACGAGATGGCAGAGGCTGAGATAGAGGAGCGCGAAAAGAAGGTTTTCGCATCTGAGAGGAGGGAAGACATCTTCGCTCTCATAATTGCTTTCATAGTCTTCCTCCTCGCCCTGGCGGGCATTTGGAAGTACGGGACTTTAAAGGCCCTGATATTCTAACTCCCGCCCCCTCCATTTTTTTATTTTTTTATATTGAGACCAAATGTTTATTATATACACCGTACCATCTTGAATATCATGCTTCGGCGGATGCTCCTCTGTATAGACGGTGAAGAACACACCGCCAAAGCCGTTGAATACGCACTGCAGGTTTCCAAGGCTACGGGGGCAGAGCTCACCGTCCTCCACGTAATCGACGGCTTTCTCTTGGAGAAGCGCATCTCCCACGAGATCTACGCGGTGGGGAGAAACGAGTACCGCGCCTACGTGAGGGAAGAGCTGAGTAAGCTGGCAGATAAATGCATCAAGAGGTTCGAGGAACGGGCCGAGAAAGCAGGGGTGAAGTTCTCCACCAAACTCCGGTCCGGGCATCCCGTGGAGGAGGTGCTTAAGGAGATAGCTGAGAGCAGCTATGACCTAGTGGTCATGGGGGATAAGGCTGATCAGGGGATCTGGAAGCTGAAGTCCCGGAATCTGCCCCTGAAGGTATTCAGGAAAACAAAGGCGTCTGTGATGGTGGTGAGATGAAGAAAAAACTTAAACCGTACATGCCCAAGGGAGAGGGCCCCTACGTAAAGTGGGCCCAGAGAGGCGGCATAAGGAAGGACTGGCTCGCCGCCATAACCACGTTCTTCGCCTTTTTCCACTTGCCTATAGTCGGATACTACCTGTGCGGCGATGAGCGGAAGGGAATCGTACTCACCATTCTCTCTCTGATGGTGTTCATACTCGTGAACTACTCGAATCCCGTCGAGACCTGGATGATATCCATGAGGTACGCCCTTGTGGCGTATCCCATCTACGACACCTATGTAATAACCAGGGCCCACATGGATCGCTACCGCCTGGAATACGAGAAAAAATACAAGGAGAGCCCCTACTAAGCTCAGAAATAGGGCAGGAGCATTCCGTCTTTGCCTATCAATATGAACAGCAGGCCTAGGAGGAGGTCGGCCACCCCGTTGCCCAGCAGGAAGTAACCCAGCATTTCGTGGCCGAGGGACATGGATATATACAGACCCGGGAAAAGTACGAGAACTCCTATGAGCATGCAGTAGAGGCCCGGGCGGATTCTTTTTACCTTCGCTGTTAAGAGGCTCGCCAGGAAGAGCACCCCTGGAAAGGCCACTATGCCCAGCACGCCGAACAAGGGCTCCGAAAATGGCATGGAAAATATCTCTGCTGGGATCGCTTAAAAAATCTACGACGTCAGCCTCGCATAGATTAGGGGGAGCCTCTTGGGTAGCTTGGAGACCCTGTCAATTATGGCGTACATCTTCTCCCCAAACATCTTCGGGAGATAGTCCCTCGCCTCTGTGTCCACGGTAATGCAGAAAGGATGGACGCCCCTGTTCCGCGCCTCTATTACCGCCATGCGGGTGTCTTCTAAGGCGTAGCGGCCGTCATATCCGTCGTAGTCCAGAGGCGATCCGTCGGTAAGGAGCATGAGAACCCTGTTTCTGGCGTTGTGCATCTCCAGTTTCCGTGTTGCGTGGCGTATTGCAGCCCCCATGCGGGTGTATCCTCCGGGGAATATCCCAGCTATCTTGTCCAGGCCGTCCACCTCGTGAAAGTCCTTAACTATGCTGAAGTTGCACTCCCACCGGGTGTTGCTGCTGAAGCCGTAGATGGCGTAGCTGTCCCCCAGGGCCTTGAGGGCCTGGCTCATGAGCACGAGGGATTCTTTCTCCACCTCCAGCGTTGTGCCAGCGGTGGAGTTGCTGTGGTCGATTAAGAATCCCACGGCCACGTCCCTCCTCCTCTGGACCAGGCGGGAGTAGAGCTTCTCGTCAGGGGAGGCTCCGGCGCGCATGTCTATGAAGTGGCTTACAGAGGCGTCTAGGTCTATCTCGTCGCCGTCGTACTGACGCCTCAGCCTCGTGGCTTCTCTTCGTAGAGCCTCGAACTGTTTCCTGATTTTCTTCAGGAGC
>JALUUU010000035.1 GCA_027021185.1 archaeon
TCCTCCTCGAACTGTTGCATAGGCCAGTCTAGGAAAACAAGCTTTGAACTCTCCGGCGGCGTCAGTGAATCTACGTTATATGTGGCCTACATGTGTGGGAGACTCTCTGGTGGCGATGTCCCTTAGGAAAGCCTTTATCTCCCTGTCCTCCCCCCTCGCAAACGATTTTAACTCGCCCATCCTCTAGGTTCTCCACGGTGCCGGCTATCTTGTGCTTCCACGCCGATCTTCTAACGAAGTAGCGATAGCCCACGCCCTGAACATCGCCGTCCACGTGTATTTCGGATACGTATCCTATTCAACTTTCCCAGCTGGTTATTAATTATTTTCATCATGCTCTCGACGGAGAAAGGATTTATAACCCTTAATCCTGATTTTCTAAACATGTACTTCGATGCTCATGTGCATGCGGATGTGAGGAGCTACGAGGACTATGAGGCCATGGTCCTTGCGGGGATAGAGAAGGCCGTCACGTGCGCCCACGACGTCTACAGGATGACCACCTCCCAGGTTTACCTGGACCACTACGACCGCCTGCTCAGGGTGGAGACGAGGCTCGCAGCCAGGGCGGGTCTCGACCTGTACGTCGCCCTCGGCGTGCATCCCAGCGCCATCCCCAGGGATGTCGAGGCACTCCTCGAGGCCCTGCCGGAGCAGCTGAGGGCTGAGAGGGTTGTGGCCATAGGAGAGACAGGGGTGGAGCTCAAAGACGACAGAGAAACCGTGGTCCTGGAGAGGCAGCTCTCCCTGGCTGTGGAGCTGGACATGCCCATAATAGTCCACACCCCCAGGAAAATGAAGGAGAAGGCCGCTGAGGAGGCCCTCCGGCTCATAGACAGGTCAGGGATAAAGCCGGAGAGAGTTCTCCTCGACCACCTCAAGGAGGAGAGCGTTGAGGTTGCCATGGATTCAGGGGTCTGCATGGGCCTCACGATTCAGCCACCGTCCAAGCTCACCCACGAGGAGGCGGCGGAGCTTATAGCCAGGCACGGCCCGGAGAGATTCATCGTGAGCAGCGACATGTCCTCCATTCCCTCGGATCCCCTTGCCCTCCCCCGGTGCGCCCTTAAGCTCCGAGCCATGGATGTCTCTAGAAAAGATGTGCACAGGGCGTTGTACGAAAACGCCGCCGATTTCTACGGCCTCTAGCCCCTTCACCAGCCTATGGGCCCCGTAATTTTATATTGGCCCAGGGAGAATATAGATATGGCTATTAACAGGTGGGGTGTATGAGGGACGAGTATCTTCTGGAGTTCTATGGAGAGGAATGTGTGCACTGTAAGAACATGGACCCCCTGCTGGAGAGGCTAGAGGAAGAGCTGGGGGTGAAGGTTAAGAAGCTGGAGGTATGGCACAACGAGGCCAACAGGAGGCTGATGGAGAAGTACGACCAAGGAAAATGCGGTGGGACACCGTTTTTCTACAACACGAAGACAGGGGGATGGATTTGCGGCGCCACGAGCTACGAGAAGCTTAGGAAGTGGGCCCTTGGGGAGTGAGGGGGGCGCAGTGGGGTGAGGGAGAGAGCGAGGAAGCCAGGCTGGCTCAGGGTAAGGCTGAGGTACGGCCCCTCCTTCGTCAGGACTAGAAAGATCCTGAGCTCCAGGGGCCTGGCCACTGTCTGCGAGGAAGCCAGATGCCCCAACAAGGGGGAGTGCTGGCACATGGGCACCGCCACCTTTCTTCTCATGGGGAAAACATGCACCCGGAGATGCGGCTTCTGCGCCGTGGAGACAGCCTCCAGGGGCGATCCTCTGGACAAGGGCGAGGCGGACATGGTTGCGGAGGCGGCGGGGGAGCTTGGGCTTCGATACGTCGTCCTCACCTCTGTCACCAGGGACGATCTCCCCGACTGCGGCGCAGGTCACATATCCAGGTGCGTCCGCGCCCTGAGAAACACAGGGTGCAGGGTCGAGGCGCTGATCCCTGACCTGGGGGCGCATCCACGTGCCCTGGAGAAAATCGTGGATGCGGAGCCTGATGTCATAGGCCATAACCTGGAGACGGTGAGGCGCCTCCAAGGGAAGGTTAGGGATAGGAGAGCGGGCTACGACACCTCCCTATCGCTGTTGAAAAGAATTAAGGAGGTTAGCGAGGTGTATACGAAGAGCTCCCTCATCCTCGGATTGGGCGAAAAAGAAGAGGAGGTTTTGGAGGCCATGGCGGATCTCAGAAAGGCAGGGGTGGATTTCCTTACCCTGGGGCAGTACCTAAGGCCCTCTCCCAGGCACCTGCCAGTGGTGGAGTATGTGTCACCTGATAAATTCCAGATGTACAGAGACAGGGCCCTGGAGATGGGCTTCAGAGGGGTGGCCTCCGGTCCGTTGGTGAGAAGCTCTTACCGGGCCGCAGCCATGTTCATGGAGGGGTTGAAATGATGAAGATGAGGGTAATAGACAGGTATGACCCCCTGAAGGGGGAGATGCTTCAGATCCTTGACCCAGAGGGAAACGTGGAGGAGGATTTGGAGCCGGAGCTTGGAGACAAGGACCTGGAGACTCTTTACAGGTACATGGTCCTCACGAGAATGGCAGACGAGAAGGCGGTGAAGCTCCAGCGAACGGGGAGGCTGGGCACCTATGCCCCGTCCAAGGGCCATGAGGCGGCCCAGGTGGGGAGTGCCTACGCCTTGAAGAAGGATGACTGGATGTTCCCCTACTTCAGAGATCTGGGAGCCCACCTGGTGAGGGGGTTCCCCCTGAAGACCTTCTACCTCTACTGGATGGGCAACGAGGAGGGCATGCGCATACCCGAGGGGCTGAACAACTTCACCATCGCTATTCCCGTGGGCTCCCAGGTGCCCCACGCGGTGGGGGCTTCGTGGGCCGCCAAGATCCTGGGCCACGAGATAGCGGTCATGGTCTTCTTCGGGGACGGGGCTACGAGCGAGGGGGACTTCCACGAGGGAATGAACTTCGCCGGGGTTTTCAGAACCCCCACGGTCTTCGTGTGCCTGAACAACCAGTACGCCATCTCCGTGCCCAGGGCTAGGCAGACAGCCAGCGAGACCCTGGCCCAGAAAGCCCTTGCCTACGGCTTCAGGGGAATCGTGGTGGACGGCAACGATGTCCTCGCCGTTTACGTGGCCGCCAGGGAGGCCCTGGAGAAGGCCAGAAGCGGTGGAGGCCCCACCTTCATCGAGGCCTACACCTACCGCCTCGGCGACCACACCACCAGCGACGACGCCAGGCGATACAGAAGTGAGGAGGAGGTCAGGTCCTGGGAGAGGAAGGAACCCCTCCTCAGGTTCAGAGCCTACCTGGAGAAAAAGGGCATATGGAGCGAGGATTACGAGGAAGAGCTTGTAGCAGAGATAAGCGAGGAGATCAGCAGGGCAGTGGAGGAGGCGGAGGCGGTGCCGCCCCCGGAGATGGAGGACCTCTTCAGGTACAACTACGCGGAGATGCCCTGGAACCTCAGGGAGCAGATGGAGGATCTTAGGGAGTTCCTAAGTCACCAGAAAAGGAGCGAGGATGGGGGGAGGTAGAGTGGCGAAGCTGAGCATCGTGGAGGCTGTTAACCTTGCCCTGAGGGAGGAGATGAGGCGGGACGGCAGGGTCGTCGTCCTCGGCGAGGACGTGGGTCGTAACGGAGGCGTCTTCAGGGCGACCCAGGGATTGTTCGATGAGTTCGGCGAAGAAAGGGTGATCGACACCCCCCTGTCGGAGTCGGGCATAGTTGGCACCGCCATCGGCATGGCGGTCTACGGCCTGCGCCCCGTGGCGGAGATCCAGTTCATGGGGTTCGTCTACCTGGCCTTCAACCAGATAGTGGTTCACGCGGCCCGGATAAGGAACCGCTCCAGGGGGCGGTACCACGTCCCCCTGGTGGTGAGGATGCCCTACGGGGGAGGGATAAAGGCCCTGGAGCATCACAGCGAGAGCACAGAGGCCCTTTTCACCCACATACCCGGCCTGAAGGTG
>JALUUU010000036.1 GCA_027021185.1 archaeon
ATGACGGCAGGGCGGTTAAGTCATGGTTCGATGAGGCAGCGGCGAGAGGGGTAAATGTCATAAGCTTTGAGATATTCAACCTCGACGGGGAGGCTATATTCGACTCCCCCGTGCTGCGGGAGGCGGGCTTCACAGTGCCCGAGGATATGGGGAATGCCTTCTCCGAGGTCCTGAGGGAGGCGAGGAGCCACAACATGAGGGTTGTTGTGATGCTGGAGGGCATCGCCCACATCGTTTACAACATGAAGTCCTACTCAGACAGCATCAAGCCGGAGAAGCTCACGCCAGAGGCCACTATGCGGCTCGTAGGGGAGATCGCCCGGGCGGCTAGGGAACAAGAGGCGGATGTGGCTGTGGACGAGGAGGCCTTCCCCGACGTATACATAGACGCCATAAGAGAGGCGACTGCCCAGCAGGGGATGGAGTACCTGCATTTCTTCGAAGACCTCAGGTGCAGGCCCGACATGTTCATCTCTGAGGACTACGCCTACTACCCCCTAGACGCCAGGAACAATCCTGAGGACGCCGCCTACATGAGGGACATCTACTCGTGGGGGAGCTACTACGGCAAACTCGGGTTCCTGAATATAATGTTCGGCGCTGGGACGGGCTGCGGTAAGAAGATAGCTGCCGCCACCGCAGGGGGATGGGGCCTCGGCCCTAAGACTCATCAGAACATTGCCCTGATGCGGGCCGTGCAGTTCGCCCCGGAGATGTACATGTTCATCGTTGGGGAGGGCGATAGGGGGCCCACCTTCCCCGAGGAGCTTCCCCATGTGGACAGCTACAGCTTCAGGGAAAACCTTCTCCCCCTCATCGAGGAGTACGGGAGAAAACCCCTGGACAGGCAAAAGAAGATCGCTAACCTTGTTATAGACGAGCCCGGGAAGCGCGACTCCGACCTCATGGACTACTTCACCGACGCCCTCCTCTCCTCCTCGGATGCCATCACCAACGCCGTCTTGGCCGCGGGCTACGACCTGGTAGTCACCGCCACGCCCATCGAAAACGCGGATCTGTACTACGTCTTCTCCCCCGGGATGATCTTCGATGAGGGGCAGGACCTCCCCCGAGAGCTCGCCTCCCTAGCGGAGGGCCCGGCTCCGGCGTTCTACCAGGTCGTGGGGGAAATCCCGGACACGCCCAACTGGAGGAAAGTTTCGGCTGCCCTCGGTATAGAGGGCAAAGCCACGGTCCTGGTGAACTACGACGAAAAGTCCTTCTACGACCCCATCCCAGAGGATGCTGAGTACCTCTTCCCCCGGGGCAGGTACCGGGTCAAGTACGGCGGATACAGCTTTGAGGTATGGGACCCCAAGCTGCTGGGAAGGTACTCCGTGGGGCACTATCTCCACTACATAGATCCCGCAGATATCGACTCCGAGGTTCTTCTTCAGGGCCTTACATCCAGAGAGGCAGACGGCAGACTAGACGATCCCACGGCCCTGGTGATAAAGAAAGGCAGCCTATACTTCGTCAACGGCGGCTACCTTCACCTTGACGCATCCCATGTCCTCGCCAACATCATGGCGGAGCTGGCGGGAAAAAAGCCCGCATACAACGCCCCCTCATACGGCTACTATACCAACGGTGAGAGCAGGGCCGTCTTCTTCGCCCCCTACGACGTTGAAATCGACGTCAACGTCTACGGGGGGAGCAGGGTAACGGTCTTCGACGAGGAGGGCAGGAGAGTATCGAATCCGGGAGTGACCCTGGAAGATGGCAGGCTGAGGGGCACGGTTAAGAGGTTCCACCTGGTGGTGATAGACTAAGCGATTCCTAGGGATAAGCTTAAGCCTCAATGTTGTGGCTGCTCGCGCTTTGGGTTTCTTCCCTAGGATCGTCGCCTCCGATATGCAGAAGAGCAAGGCTTTTCAGGCGGGCAGGCTAAATTTTGATACCGTGGGGGATGCAGCGTGAAATGGAAAGAGAAAAAGTCAGTGAAAAGAGATGAATTAGCGAGGCTTTTTCAAAAGCTCAGCAGAGACATAGCGGGGGGAGTAATAGAGTACTCAGGCCGTAGTGTCGCTCTCCCTGAAGACATGGAAGTTGAAGTAGAGTACAAAGAAAAGCACGGTAAAAACAAGTTCGAGATCGAGCTGAAGTGGAAAAAGAAAGCCAGAGGTACCATGTCTCCATCCGCAACCTTATCCGAAGCCCCGCATCCAGTTGTTAAAGTCGCATCCATAGAAGAGCTTTCCCCCTGGAAGGTTATTCGTTTTGAGTATCCCTCAGGGGGCGATGAGGCGGTCCTCATTTCCCTGCCTAACGGCGAATTGAGAGCTTACTCCCTTGTCTGCCCCCACAAAGGCAAATACGTTACGTGGAATGCAAGTTCCCGCAAGCTGTACTGTTCGGCCCATAAGGCCTTTTTTAACCCTGAGGATGGAGAGAAGATTGAGGGACCGGGGAGGGAGAGGCTTACAAGGATTCGCCTGGAGGTAAGGGGTGGCGAGGTTTTCGCAGTAGGAATAGCCTAGCTATTTTGAAGAGCGCGGGGGGTTCTGATGGACTTCGAGGGCCTTACCTGACCTCGTTCAGCTCTCCTGTTTTCACGTCATACACGTAGCCGCGTATTTTGTCCTTCCTCGGGATAAACGGGCTCGCTTTTATGCGGGCGATAGACTGCTTGACATCCTCCTCGGGGTCGGCGAAGGCCTCCACAGCCCACTCAGGCTTTATCCCCGTATCCCTTCTTATGTCCTCTTTGAAGGCATCCCCGCTGATGGTCTGCATGCCACAGTCTGTGTGGTGTATCAGAACGATCTCCTTTGTCCCCAAGAGGCGCTGAGATATAGCCAGGGAGCGGATCACATCGGGGGTAACCACACCGCCTGCGTTGCGGATAACGTGGGCATCCCCTTTCTCGAGGCCGAGGATCTCAAAAGGGTTCAGCCGGGCATCCATGCACGCCACGACCGCCAGGCGTTTTCTGGGCCGCATCAGAGATCACCTTCACGCACATTCAGCCAGGCTCCCTGAGGACAATCTCCCGGGAGCCCATCATAGTTCTCCCCATGGGCTCGTTTATACTTATAATTTTCCACTCATGGCGGAGCCGAGGCTCTGCACAATAAAATCCCTGGTTAGAATTATCGATAGTGTTAAAAGCAGGTAGTGGGCCCGGAGGGATTCGAACCCTCGACCTTCCGGTTATCAGCCGAACGCGCTAACCAATCTGCGCCACGGGCCCTTTAGCCATGGATTAATTATGGTCGTATTTAAAATTTTACTCGATATTATTGCTATTAAATGAAGGGAGCTCCCCGAGGGCAAACTAATATTAATCCTGTGCCTTCAATTATTGTTGCGGTGGGCCCGTAACTCAGCTTGGAAGAGTGCGACCTTCGCAAGGTCGAAGCCCCGGGTTCAAATCCCGGCGGGTCCATTCATCCCATCCCCCTTCCAATCCCCTCCTCCCGTGCCTCCACCGTAACCATTATATCACCGCGGTTTTCAAGGTAACCCCCGTGGCGATGAGGGTATTAGTCCTCCTGTTCCTTCTTGCGGTGAGCGCCGGATGCATTTTTGGCCAGGGAAAGCAGAGCATTAAGCTTGACAGCCAGGTTGTTCCCAGCAAGGTGAGCCTGTCGGAGCCGGAGCCCCTGAGCGTAGAGGCCGAGGTGAGCAACATCGGCAAGTCCACGGTGAAGGTGACGGTGGACGTTGAAACAGACGAGGGCATCCTCATAGACAAGCCCTTAAAAACTGACTTCACCATAAAGCCGGGGGGTAGCAGGATAGTGGTCTTCAACGCCTCCCTGGATAAGGACGCCGTCCCGGGGGACTACGTCATTGACATCAAGGTAACCACCGACAAGGGGGATGTCATCAAGG
>JALUUU010000037.1 GCA_027021185.1 archaeon
AAAAAGGTCGGCCCCGAGAACATACTGGTGGTTGCGACTCCTCAAAAACTGCGACAGACCCCGGTGCTCTACGCAGATACCGGAGACAAAAAGGTGAATGCCATGCTGAAAGGCAAAATTAGAGTGATAACTGGTTACCGGATGGCGACTCTGCGGGAGCTAATCACAGATTAAAAGAAAAAATTTATATTGATTCTCCTTTCATCATTTTAAGAGCGAGTAGGAGGTTTCGTCATGGAAGAGACAAAAATTATCTTAGATGAAAATGAAATCCCAAAAAGATGGTATAATATTTTGCCTGACCTGCCAGAGCCCCTGCCACCGGTTATTCATCCCGGGACCAAGGAGCCTATCGGTCCGCAGGACCTGGCCCCCCTTTTCCCCATGGAACTCATTAAGCAAGAAGTCAGCCAAGACAGATGGATCAAGATCCCCGATGATATACGGGATGTCTATACTCTCTGGCGTCCATCACCTCTATACAGGGCGCGACGCCTTGAAAAAGTCCTCAAAACCCCTGCCAAGATATATTTCAAATATGAGGGGGTTTCTCCGGCAGGCAGCCATAAACCCAACACTGCCGTGGCTCAGGCCTATTATAACATGAAAGAGGGTGTTGATAGGCTCACAACTGAAACAGGTGCGGGGCAATGGGGCTCAGCCTTAAGCTTCGCCACCAGTTTATTTGATCTCGCATGCACGGTTTACATGGTTAAAATAAGCTACGAGCAGAAACCCTATAGAAGAAGCCTGATGAACCTCTGGGGAGCAGAAGTAACCCCCAGCCCATCGACCAGAACCAATGCGGGAAAGAAGATCCTGGAAGAAAACCCCGATACAACAGGTAGCTTGGGCATAGCTATATCCGAGGCCGTGGAGGACGCAGCCACCCATGACGATGCCAAGTACTCCCTGGGCTCAGTGCTCAACCATGTCTTACTCCATCAGACTGTGATAGGCCTAGAGGCAAAGAAACAGCTCGAAAAAATAGGGGAATACCCTGATCTTATAACGAGCAGCTGCGGAGGAGGTAGCAACTTCGCCGGAATAGCCTTCCCGTTCCTGTATGACAAACTCAAGGGAGACAAGAAAGACCTCCAGGCCATTGCCGTCGAGCCCATGGCTTGCCCAACCCTCACCAAAGGAATATACGCATACGACTTCGGCGACACGGCCATGCTGACACCATTGATAAAGATGTACACCCTGGGCCATGACTTTGTTCCACCAGGAATTCATGCTGGAGGACTGCGATACCATGGTGACGCCCCGACGGTATGCCTACTATACCATCACGGAGTGATAGGGGCCACGGCATATCACCAGAACGAAGTCTTTGAGGCCGCAACCACCTTCAGCCGAGCTGAGGGCATAGTGGTGGCCCCAGAAGCAGCCCACGCCGTTAAGCTGGTGGTCGATGAAGCGGTAAAATGCAGAAAAACAGGTGAGGAGAAAACAATTCTATTCAACCTCAGTGGACACGGTCATTTCGACATGGGAGCCTACGACGCCTACTTCAGCGGCGCTCTAGAGGACTACGAGTACCCAGCAGATCTGGTGAAAAAAGCTCTTGAGAAGGTCCCGAAACTCTAGGGAAACCTTTATACTGCATGTATCCTGCATCATATACGATGCAGGATATATTTTTTCAAGAGAAAAGCAAGCTTATTCTTTTATCCCTAGCCAAAAATAGGAGAAAGAGTATATCCGATGTTGCTTCAGAAGTTAGAGGTAGCTATGCCCATATTTACAACCTTATTAAGATTTTAGAGGGTCAGGATATCCTAGAAACAGAAAAAAAAGGAAGAACTAAATACATTTCCCTAACAGACAAAGGAGAGAAGCTTGCTGAAACTCTCAGAGAGTTTGACTCTATCCTTAGAACCGGAGTAAAGCCTGGGTTCTCTAAAAACAGCACTGTGGAGAAACTGGAGAGATACAAAAATGCATTGATGTCTCTTCAACGCGAAGTCGGGAAAAAACCACTGCCCAAACATCCTCGTCTATTAGGAAGATACCGTAGTTTAGTGCGCAGACTCCGCCCGCGGAGTAAAGAGGGGAGGAAGCTGAAAGCTGAAATCAACGAGCTGATAGGTGTAATAGAGACCACGCTCAGGGGATGATTATGGAAAAAAATACCCGAGTAGCTCTATACACCCGAGTATCCACGGAGGATCAGGCAAAAGAAGGTTTCTCCCTAACTGCCCAGCTGGAAAGACTCCGGAGCTACTGCGAGGCAAGAGACTGGACCATAGCCGGCGAATACGTCGATGACGGATACTCAGGAAGAAGCGTAAAGAGACCAGCCTATCAGCGAATGATGGCTGAGCTGGATAAATGGGACGTCTTACTAGTTATGAAGATGGACCGTATCCACAGGAATTCAAGGAATTTCATGGAGATGATGGATACTCTAAGAAAAAACAACAAGGAATTCGTTAGTATGACAGAGTCCCTCGATACAAGCACCGCTATGGGCAGGTTTGTTGTGGATATAATCCAACGCATTGCTCAGTTAGAGAGTGAACAGATAGGCGAGAGAGTTTACTACGGCATGGAGCAGAAAGCCCAAACCCCCATCGAACATCTCGATCCCGATAGAGGAGAGTATCTCGGCTTTGGGCATCCATATGGATACGACTACAGCAACGGTAAACTGAAAGTAAACCCGGATGAGGCGAGAGTAGTAAAGAAAATTTATGACATGTATTATAATGGCTACACCATACCCAAAATTGTGTCATATCTCAATAAATCAGGCATTCCCACGAAAAAAGGACGTAAATGGGCGGACAATACAGTAGCTAAAATCTTAAAAAATCCTCTTTACTGCGGATATATAAAATGGAATGGTATTTTGAAAAAAGGGCGACATGACAGGATAATTGAGCCGAATCAATTTAATTTTATTCAGAAAAGGCTGTCAAATAGGGCGAGAAGGGGAAAGAAAATTCCCATTATCCTGGGGGATAATAAATGAAGGCTTTCTCAAAGGGTGTTAAACCTGAGACCCATAAAAGGTCAGGATTTAGATGCGAGAGATGCTGGAGCTCTCAAAACCTCGTTTATCACCCTAGGGTTTCCACCCGCCCAGGAGAAATATCGACCAATGAGAATCGCATTGTCTTATGCTCTCGATGCAGTGAAATCGCTCCTAAAGACCCCTCCTTAATGAAGATGTTCTTGGATTTTGCATCCCCCAAAGAGATGATCAAACACTACAATGTAAAAACTGAAGAAGAGGCAGTTGAGGCCTGGTGCATTGAGAATGATGTCAGCGTGACTGAAACTTTGAGAAAGCTCAATATTAAATCACGAAGGAGTTCTGTGAAATCGGCGATGAAGAAAAAAGTGTTAAAGGGGGAGATATGTGGGTTTAACGCTCCCTTTGGTTATGAATTTTCTGAGGGAATCCTCAGAATAGTTGAAGAAGAGGCCATTATCGTCGAAGATATATTTAATAAGTACTGCAGCGGCAGCACCCTAAAAGAAATAGCCGATACTCTAAATTCCAGAGGAATCAGAACCAAGAAGAATAACGAATGGAGCATCTGGGCTGTGAGGAGGATCTTGAAGAATCCCATATACGCAGGATATGTGAAATGGAACGGTATCATAAACAAGGGAAGGCATCCATCAATTATAACCCCTAAAAAATTTAATGAAGTCCAGGCCAAGATGACTAACAAGACCATAAGAAAGCCTTCTCATAGGCTTTATATCAACGACGGTGGACCGTCGTTAAGTAATAAAACCGAACATCAAATGGAAAAAACCACAATTTCTAACCAAAAAACACAGGGATAGACACCAACCTGCCT
>JALUUU010000038.1 GCA_027021185.1 archaeon
ATTAAAGCCCGGAAAAGAAAAGACGACGTAGAGGTCTGCGTAAGAGATACAGGCATAGGTATCCCCAAAGATAAGCTCGATAAGATATTTGACAGGTTTTACCAGATCGACTCGAGCCTGACAAGGCGCTATAGCGGCACGGGGATGGGTCTCGCCATCGTCAAGGAGATCGTGGAGAATTATGGTGGAAAGATCTGGGTAGAAAGCGATAGGGGGAAAGGGAGCAAGTTCTGCTTTACTGTGCCCATCGCTAAACCCCCAGAAGACTGAGCAACGAATTACGTCAGGTCTCCCTTCCTAAAAGCCCTCATCCCCAGATATAAGAAGATAATACCTAAGACTGGTATTATCAGGATGGAGGCAACTGGGATATCAAGGCCAAGCATAGCGGCCCGCAGGCTGATGCTGACATGTGTAAGGGGAAGCAGATAGAGTATGGCTGAGAATCCCAGGGGGAGGCTTTCTAAGGGGAAAAAAGTCCCGCCGAAAAAAGCCATGGGAAGTAGCACCATTGTCGTGAAATTAGACATGTCCTCGTGAGACCACAGAGTCAAGCCTATGTATAGGCCGAGGGAGGCGAAGAGGAAACAGTTAAGGAGTATTATGACGATGGCTGCCATGTTTAAAGATAATTTAGCGCCAAAAATGAATCCTAGTATGAGTATTATGCCCGATGAAAGGACGCCTCTCATCATTCCCGCCAACACCTTTCCTAGGGACACCGCCAATGGGCTTATCGGGGCTGTGAGAAGGATCTCCAGAGTCTTCGTGTATCGCCTGCTTATATTCAGGGATATCCCCACGGCGCTAAAGCTCGCCGTCATACCGCTAAGAGCTATTATTCCCGGAACTATGAACTCAAGATAGCTGACGCCGCCAACCTTAACACCCCTTCCCAGACCCAGACCAAAGGCTATGAGGAGTAGCAGGGGATTGACCATCCCGGCCAAGGCGTGCTTCGTGAACCTTCTCCTCAGGCTCAGCATATCCCTGGAGAAAACCGTGTAGAATCCCCTCATTCCCTTATCTTCCTCCCTGTTAACTCGATAAATACGTCCTCCAGATTAGCCTCTCTCAGGAGGAAGTCGCACTTGTTCTCCTTGTAGTACCTGCTCCCATATTCTAGGGCCTTTTCCCTGTTTCTGAAGAATCTCCTTTTAACGCCATCAGGTGCCATGATCTCCACCGCTATAAGTCCCACCTTGTTTTTCAGCTCCTGGGGACTACCGAGGGCAATTAACCTGCCCTCGTCTATTATTCCAACCCTGTCGCAAAGTCTCTCAGCTTCCTCTATGTAATGGGTGGTGAGGAGAACAGTGACTCCCTGATTTTTGAGGGCGGTGATGAGCTCCCATAGCTTACGCCTCGTCTGAGGATCAAGGCCCACGGTAGGCTCATCCATGAGAAGCACCTTTGGACTGGGCATCAAGGCACGGGCGATTAAGAGGCGCCGTTTCATCCCCATTGAGTAACCCTCCACGAGATCAGAGGCTCGCTCAGCAAGCCCTACGAATTTCAGAAGTTCTTCCAGTCGGCGCTTCCTTTCTCCAGTTGCCATGCCATACAATCTTCCATAGAACTCCAGGTTCTCTTCGGCCGTCAGTTCCTGGTCCAGATTTAAGTACTGTGGCACCAGGCCTATTTTTCTTTTAACCTTCTCCGGATACTTGTTGATATCGAGCCCATTTATCCAAACCCTTCCATCCGTAGGCCTGGTGAGGGATGTTAGAATTCTTATGAAGGTTGTTTTGCCTGCACCATTAGGCCCGAGAAGACCAAATATTTCACCCCTCTGTATCTCCAAGGATAGGCCTCGCAGAGCCTTCACTCGTCCATAGTTCTTCCTCAGGTCTTCAACGAGGATCATATTTCACTCCCACCCTCCAGCTATGGCCGGGAGGATCAGGATCTCGTCCTCATTTTTGATCTCGGCTTCACCATATCCAAGGAAATTCATCCCCACCCCGTTTATCAGTATTATCAGATCATTCGATATTTCATCGCCCCTGAATATCCATTTTCTGACTTCATCCCTCCCCCCGCATAGCCTTTCCAAAACGTCCCTCAACGTTGATCCATCCCCCACATCTATCTCAACCTTATCCCCCACTAAATCTGTTAGGACGTTAAGTATTTTTATCCTCACCAACACCATAATCACAAACCCTAAATATAACATCAAAGAAAATAATGATGGACGCGGGGGTTGCCGAGCGGTCAAAGGCGCTAGATTCAGGGTCTAGTCCCTAAGTGGGTACGAGGGTTCGAATCCCTTCCCCCGCATATACCTTATTCACTGGGACTGATTTGCTGGTTTTTTTGAGCGCGTTTAAAATTCGAAGCACATATTTGCTGGTAAAAAACTGCATTATCATTCAACACCGACAAACTGATTATTCGAAGGAGTAGAGGGCCCTAAAAAGTCCGTAGCCATTACATCATTGTTCTCCAACGAAGAGTGAAACTTTAATAGAAAGCTCATCCAACTAAAAAGGAATGTTTGAAATTTTAAAAATAGATAAAATTAAGAGAGGAAGACTATATTTTTTGAAAGTCGGGGAGAGGAAAATAAAAATTCTGCTCACATTTCATTCAGTTGAACGGGCGAAGACTTGGGATTTAAAAGACGAACATGTGCTTTCTGCTATTTTATACCCGGAGGAAGTCCTAAAAGGGCATCGCGGCAGATTCATCGCCCACAAGAGAAGAGGGAGACATCTAATAAGAGCGGTTTATGAATATGATAAAATGTTGCCAGTCGTTATAACCGTGTATTATCCCTATAAAGAGAGATACTTCAAAGGAGGCAAGTCATTTGCAGATAAGATACTCCCCTGACGCAGACGTCCTGATAATCAAGCTAAGAGAAGGCAAGCCCATAGACTCAAGGGACGTCGCAGAAGGCATCATCGCCCACTATTCCAAGGATAAAAAAATCCTTGAGATAGAGATCCTAGACGCCTCCAAAGTCGTTCAACTAAAAGACTTAAGCCTCTCGATAAAAGGGCTAGAAGCCGTCAAAGCCTAAAAGGAAGTTTACCAGTAGATTCGTGCTGAAATCCCTTCCCCCGCATTTAACATTTACAGGGACCGTTTTCTCGTCTTTTTCAAGGCTTTTGAAATTCGAAGCACATATTTGCCGGTAAAACTTATTCGTAGGTTATGCGGCAAGACCCCTCATGGTTTTTTATATACGTTAATTTCTAAAGAATAGGTGGAACCATGAGTGCTGAATTGAAGGAACTCCAGAAGATCAGGAGAGACTTAGATATCCTCACGAATCTATACGCTAAGCTGGTCGACAGGCTTCTGCCAGAGGAAGAGCCAAGCAGGGAAGACATCAAAGCCATCAGGGAAGAGGATGAGATAGTAGGGGAGGAGGAACTCTTCAGGGTTCTAGAGGAATAAGCTTTCAGGTGAAAATCAAAAAGAAGGCCCTGAAGTTTGTTTTAAAATTGGATAAAAATGAAAAGTACAAGCTGAGGAAAGCCCTCCTTTTGTTGAAAGAAGACCCTGTTCCAATAAAATCTCTCGACATAACCAAAATCAAGGGAGAGAAAAACACATACCGCATAAGGGTAAGCAAGATCAGGGTCCTCTACGAGGTTCTGTGGAAGGATAAAACCATCCTCATTAAAAGAATCGATCTCCGAAAATCCGTCTATAAAAAATAATCATCCAATACCGGTAAATCCGTGCTGATATCCCTTCCCCCACATTTTACATTTACCGGGAACGATTTGATGGTTTCCTGAGTTTTAGAAAATTTGAAACCCATGTTTGCCGGTAAAAAAATAAGAAAATTAGGCAGTG
>JALUUU010000039.1 GCA_027021185.1 archaeon
GGTACGGCGTGGAGGAAGAGGCGAAGGAGGGAGGGGGTGATAAGCCGTGATGCCCCTCCGGAAGTTCGAGTACAAGGAGCTAGGAGAGGGGCGCATGGTGGTGAACATCGGCCCCCAGCACCCCAGCACCCACGGCGTCCTGAGGATGGTGGTGGAGGTCGAGGGGGAGAGAGTCATAAAGATCATACCAGTCATCGGCTACCTGCACCGCGGGATAGAGAAGATCTTCGAGAACCGCACCTACATCCAGGGGATACCCCTCACCGACCGCCTGGACTACCTTTCATCAATGGCTAACAACATGGCCTACTGCAGGACCGTGGAGGAGCTCCTGGACGTAAAGGTGCCTGAGAGGGCGGAGTACATAAGGGTGATCATCCTGGAGCTGCAGCGGATAGCCAGCCACCTGTGCTCCATAGGCTTCTACGGCAACGACGTGGGGGTGACCTTCACCGCTATGATGTACACCTTTAGGGAGAGGGAGCGCATCCTTGACTTGTTCGAGTCCCTATGCGGCGCCAGGCTGACCTATAACTACGTCAGGATAGGGGGCGTGAGCCAGGACCTGCCTCAGGGATTCGAGGAGCGGGCAAAGGAGACCCTCGACGTCATAGAGAAGCAGGTCGACGAGTACGAGGACTTCTTCAGCGACAACGAGATCTTCCTACGGAGAACCCAGGGAGTGGGGGTGCTCAGTGCGAAGGACGCGGTGAACCTAGGGGCAACGGGCCCTGTGCTCAGGGGCTCGGGGGTTAAGACAGACACCAGGGTGACCGACCCATACACCATCTACGACCGCTTCGACTGGGAGGTCATAACCGGCAAGGACGGGGACTGCTTCTCCAGGTACTACGTATGGCTCAACGAGATAAGGCAGAGCATAGGCATAGTGAGGCAGGCCCTCAAGGACCTGCCAGAGGGGGAGATAAAGGCAAAGCTCCCCAAGGTATTGAAGCCCAAGCCAGGGGAGGCATACGGCAGGATAGAGAGCCCCAGGGGAGAGCTCGCCTTCCACATCATAAGTGACGGCTCAACCAACCCCTACAGGGTGAAGATAAGGAGCCCCGCCTTCTGCAACTTATCCCTTCTCCCGCATGTGGCGGAGGGCTGGCTCATAGCCGACCTCATAGCTATCCTGGGTTCCCTTGACCCGGTATTCGGGGAGGTGGACAGGTAATGGTTGTTCCGGCAGAGGTAGGGGCGATAGCAAACCTCCTGGCCAACCCGTGGATAAGGGGCGCCGCCGGAGCCGTGGGATTCGCCTCCGTTATCTCGGGATCGCTGCTGATCCTCATATGGCTGGAGAGAAAGTTCATAGCCCGCCTCCAGCACAGATACGGGCCCAATCGCGTCGGCAAGTACGGCATCCTGCAGCTCGTGGTGGACGGAATAAAGCTCTTCACCAAGGAAGACATTGTGCCGAGGGACGCGGACAAGCTCATCTTCACCCTTGCTCCCATAGTGGGATTCGCCGTAGCCCTGCTGCCCTTCCTCGTCATACCCATAGGGGAGAACCTCATCGTGTCTGACCTCAACATAGGCATCCTCTACCTCCTGGCTGTGTCATCCCTGGCGGTGGTGCCCACCCTCATGGCGGGGTGGTCCCCGAACAACAAGTACAACCTCCTGGGGGGCATGAGGGCAGCGGCCATGATGATAAGCTACGAGGTCCCCATGGGATTGGCGATAATAGGCGTGGTCATGCTCACGGGCTCCCTGAGCATGGTGGACATAGTTAGGGCCCAGGAGGGCATGTGGTTCATAATACCCCAGTTCATCGGATTCGTCGTGTTCGTGGTGGCCGCCTTCGTGGAGGCAGCGAGGCTGCCATTCGACCTCCCTGAGGCGGAGTCGGAGCTCGTCCAGGGATGGACCACCGAGTACTCGGGGATGAAGTTCGCCATGCTGCTGTTCGCGGAGTACATCCACTCCATCCTAGCCTCCCTGCTGATAGCCATACTGTTCCTCGGAGGATGGTATGGGCCAGTGCTCCCTGGTCCGGTGTGGCTCCTGCTGAAGACCTTCCTGGTGCTGCTGGTGCTCATGTGGATGCGGGCCACGGTGCCCAGGGTCAGGATAGACCAGCTCCTCAACATAGGATGGAAGATCCTGATACCCCTGGCTTTGCTCAACATAGCAATCACTGGAATATACAAGTTGGTGTAGAAAAAATGGAGATAATAGCCTTCGTAGCGGTGTCGGCGCTGATCCTGCTGTCCTCCCTGTCCATGGTTCTCGCAAAGGACATGGTAAGGGCGGCCCTATCCCTGGCCCTCGCCTTCATAGGCGTCGCCGCCCTCTTCATACTGCTGGAGGCAGAGTTCCTTGCAGCCATCCAGGTGCTGATATACGCCGGGGCGGTGGTGGTGCTGATGCTCTTCGCCGTCATGCTCACGAAGCGCAGGAGGGTTAGGCAATGAGGCACTACAACCTGACCTTTAAAGTCATAGTCGTATTCATGTTCCTGTGGCTCCTCATAGCCATCCTCGCCAAGGCCAAGTGGTACCTCGGGCCCGCGAGCTTCCAGGGCACCGCCAGGGCCGTGGGAGAGAAGCTCTTCACGTCCTACGTCTACCCCTTCGAGGTCGTGGCCATCCTTTTGCTGGCGGCCATGGTGGGCGCCATATACATGGCGAAGAAGGAGGTGCTCAAGTGATCCCCCTCTACTACTACCTGGTGCTATCGGCGGCCATGTTCTCCATAGGCGCCCTGGGGATGCTCACCACGAGGAACGCCATAAAGCTCCTCATGTGCATAGAGCTCATGCTCAACGCCGCCAACATCAACCTGGTGGCCTTCTCCAGGTACCTGGGCAACATAGACGGCCAGGTCTTCGCCACCTTCATAATATCCATAGCGGCGGCGGAGGTGGCCGTGGGGCTCGCCATCGTCCTAACCATCTACAGGGTCCACGGCACCATAGACTTCCAGAAGATAAAGGAGATGAGGTGGTAAAGTGCTGGAATACGCCTGGCTCATACCCGTGTTGCCGATAATCTCCTTCATAATCATCCTCGTCCACGGAGGCAGGTTCAAAGACGGCGGAGGGCAGGTGGCGGTGGCCTTTGTCGGGGCCTCGATGCTTCTCTCCCTCTTCGCCGTGGCGGAAGCCCTCAGGGGCAACTCCATAGAGATAAAGGGGATAGCTTGGGCGCCATGGAAGGGCTTCGAGTTCGGAATCCTAGTGGACTCCCTGGGCGCCCTGATGATGTTCGTGGTGTCCTTCGTGGGCTTCCTCATAGTGGTCTACTCCCAGGGATACATGCACGGCGACCCCGGGGTTAGGCGGTACTACGCCGAGATCAGCCTCTTCATCGCCAGCATGCTGGGGGTGGTCATGGCCAACAACCTGCTGCTATTGTTCATAGCCTGGGAGCTCGTGGGCCTGTGCTCCTACTTCCTCATAGGCTTCTGGTACCACAAGCCCAGCGCGGCAAGCGCCGCCAAGAAGGCCTTCCTCGTGACCAGGGTGGGTGACTTCCTCTTCCTCCTGGGGATAATAGTGATATACAAGCACTTCGGCACCCTCAACATGCCGGAGCTCTTCGAGGCTGCCCCTGCCATGGCGGGGGTGAGTAGCGGCGTCCTCGGCATGTCTGTGCTGACCCTTTCCTCTCTCCTGCTCTTCGGCGGGGCCGTGGGCAAAAGCTCGCAGTTTCCCCTCCATGTCTGGCTCCCGGACGCCATGGAGGGTCCCACCACCGTGAGCGCCCTCATTCACGCAGCCACCATGGTCAAGGCAGGGGTATACCTCGTGGCCAGGACCTACCCGTTGTTCACCCCTGACTCCCTTATAGTCGTGGCAGT
>JALUUU010000040.1 GCA_027021185.1 archaeon
CGCGCTCTTGGCAAACCCTCTTAATACCACGGATTAAACTCTGAATCTTTGATGCTGGACTGGTTCGATAGAGCTAGGGGCTTCCGAAGCCGCTTCGGGGATAAGCTTACCCGTCCAGGGTTCGAGGTGCTGGAGCACGTGGAGCCCGAGGAGGTCGCTCTACCCAAGGTGGAGGTTGAGGCCGTGGAGATCCCGGGCATATACCGTGTGACAGACTCCTACAGGGGTGAGAGCGGCTTCAGGTTCTTCATGGACGGGGTGCAGAGAACTGTTCTATGGCATTACTTCAGCTACGACGGCGCCCAGATCCCCCTTTACCTCCACCTCTCCGGGGCGTGCATAATAGAGAGGGTGAAGCCTGATAAATTCGTCCCCGTTGAGGCAGATTACAGGAGCGAGATCCTGGTTCCCCGGTTCGTATATGAGGAAGCCTCAGATATAGAGGGCGTGGTTGACACCGGGGCCGAGAAGCCCTGGGACCTGGGAGAGATAAGGGGCCGCGCCAAGGTGGCCTCAAGGGCCCTGAGGCAGGAGCTGGAGCTTGAGGTGATTCACCGCTTCCTATCGGAGAGGGAATCAGAGGCACCCCTCGTCAAGGACGGGAACCTTATAGGAGTTCCCAGGGACATGCCCGTGGTGGGCCTCATCAAGACCCATAACACCCTCTATCTTCAGGGGAAGTATCCCGGGGTGCAGCGCATGGTCTGGTCCATGCCCCAGTACTACAGGAGCAACGTCTTCACCATTAGGCAGCTAGAGAGCAGGGGCTGGAGCCGAAGGGCAAACTCCTTCTACCTCCGCCTCCATCCCCCCTCAGAGCCCGAGACGGGGCTTATCAGAGTTGAGCACGGCCCCCTCCAGGTTCCCATTGACGAGCTCGCCTCCTGGCTCATAGCCGAGAGATACGTTATCTCTGGCTGCAGCAGATGGGACAGACAGATATATCCTGTGCAGGTCTGCGAGGACTATCTGCGAACCCAGCTCCCCAGCCCCAGGATCATCGCCACCGCCTTACACTCAATGGAGGCTACGATATGAGGGCGATAGGCCATGCCGTCGGCACGAAGGAGAGGCCCAACACCTCGGAGGAGTTCTACTTCTGGATCCCCAGGGAAGAAAGAACCCTGGCCGTGGGCTCGATAGTCAAGGTCCTCGGGGAAAACGGCCCTGTCTACGGCCTCGTGGACGAGATGATGAGCTACACCGACACCGACGACTTCCTGTATCACCAGCTTTCCAGGGGAGGCAGGCCAGACCTAGCCACCCCCAGCAGGGAGCAGTCAGTCATGGTATGCAGGGCGCGCATCCTAAAGCAGGAGACAGACAGGCCCCTGAGGACTGGCGTGGTGATGTACCCCACCCAGAGAGAGCTTGAGGACCTTCTCAACCAGGAGGGATGCGACATTCCCTTCGGGGTCTTCGTCAACACCGACGGCTCAGTTACGCCGGTGAAGGTGGACGAGAGCTACGTCCTGGGGCCCGAGGGGGCTCACGTCAACATCTCGGGCATGTCCGGGCTGGGAACCAAGACCTCCACCTTCTTATTCCTCCTGAGCTCTGTCTTCGCCCACTCCCGCTCAAAGGTGGCCTGCGTCATGTTCAACATCAAGAGCGATGACCTCCTCTACATCGACGCGCCCTCTGACTGCCTGGCCAGGGAAGACCATGAACTCTACTCCATATGCGGCATACAGCCAAGGGGCTTCAGAGCCAGGTTTTTCGCCCCCATGAACATCCTCTCAGAGGCCAGGTCCCTCAGGGGTGACGTGGAGACCTTCAGATGGGGCTACGAGGAGATCAAGGACTACATCCCGCACCTGCTGAAGTCAGGGGACCAGGACCAGAGAGAGAAGCTCGACACCGCTTTTTACGACCTCAAGAAGATGGCCTCTGAGCGCGGACTGCGCTCCTTCTCAGACATCCTGGAGTTCATGCGAAACGAGCTCCTCCTGGAGGACAGGCATCCCACCGATCTCGTGCGGGGAAGCTACAAGGCTACCTGGCTGAAGCTATACAACCAGCTCCGGGGCTTCGAGTCCAAGTACGGCGGGCTGATAACGGGATACGAGGACGAGGTTGTGGAGCTGCCCTACGAGTCTCTCGGCGACAGGGAGGTCTGGGTGATAGACCTTCAGCAGCTGGACTTCTATCCCCGGAAGCTCGTCTTCGAGAAAGTTATCTCAGAGTTCGAGGCTAGGCTGGAGGAGAGGAGCCTTAAGGTGGACAGGATAATCCTCTTCATGGACGAGCTCAACAAGTACGCCCCCTCCCAGCACTCCCCCGACGTGGTCTCCCTAAAGGCCAAGCTCATCGACGTGAGCGCCCGGGGCAGGAGCATAGGCTTCTCCCTCTTCGGGGCCGAGCAGTTCAAATCAAAGGTGGAGCAGAACATCATGGGAAACGTCTCCACCGACGTATACGGCAAGACCAAGGAGTCGGAGCTCCTGGAGGCGGTCTACAGGAAGTTCTCCGACGAGATAAAGGGCAGGATGCGGAGGTTCGGAAAAGATGAGAAGCTCCTGGATCACGAGCTCTTCGAGGCCCCGATTTTCGTTAAGCTCCCCCGGCCTCCCTGCAGGCTTGGATCCGATATGCTCAGATCAGGGACCCGGCTGCCTTCAGGGCGAACTCCACGACTGTCTGGGGGAAGAGCCCCATCAGAACGAGGGCTGCCACGGCTATGATCATGGCCACGGCATAGGGCATGGGCTCCTTTATCTTCTCGCTCTCCGTGTGGCGGGTAATGTACATGTACTTTATCACCCTGCCGTAGTAGAATAGGGAGATAACGCTGTTGATCACCAGGGCGACGGCCAGGAGGATGAAGTAGCCCCCTGCCTGGACGGCCGCCAGTAGGATGACCACCTTGCTCCAGAACCCAGCCAGGGGCGGGATCCCTATGAGGGAGAGGAGGAATATGAGGAGGGCGAAGGCCGTTATGGGGGCGCGCTTCCCGAGGCCCTTGTAGTCGTCTATCCTGTCGCTGAGGAGGGCGACCGATACCAGGGCGACGGCTATGAAGGCACCGCCCTTCATGAAGGCGTGGGTGAGGACGTGGAACAATCCGCCGGCGTAGCCCAGGGGCGTGAAGACCGCTAGGCCGATGAGGATGTAGCCCACGTGGCCAACGCTGGAGTAGGCCAGCATCCTCTTGATGTCCTTCTGGAGCAGGGCCACGACGTTGCCCAGGGTCATGGTCACCACCGCTATAAGTGCGAAGGCCAGGCTCATGTCCGCCTTCAATGCTATGGTGGCCACGGCGAAGACCTTGAAGGCCGCGGCGAATCCCATCTTCTTGGCTCCGGCGGCTAGGAAGGCGGTTACCGTGGTGGGGGCGCCCTGGTAGGCGTCCGGGGCCCACATGTGGAAGGGCACCGCCGCCATCTTGAAGCCGAAGCCCGCGATGAGGAATATCGCCCCGGCGAGGGCTATCACGGGATAAGCCAGGAGGTTGGCGTTGGCCAACGCTACGATGTTCGTGGTGCCCGTTATGCCGTATAGCAGGGATATCCCGAAGACGATTATGGCCGAGGACAGGGCTCCTATGACGTAGTATTTCCCCGCGGCCTCGCTTCCAAGGGCGTCTTTTCTAAGCCCCGTGAGGACGTATGTTGAAATGGAGGCGAGCTCCAGGCCGATGTAGAGGGTGATGAGGTCCCCGGCGGAGGCTACGATCATCATCCCCAGGGTGGCGAACAATAGGAGGGAGTAGTACTCTCCCTGGCCCTCCCTCATCTTGATGTAGTCTATGGAGGCTATAACCACGAGGATGGCCACCGCCAGAAATACGAGCTTG
>JALUUU010000041.1 GCA_027021185.1 archaeon
ATCTGGAGGCGGGGTCGGGGGCAGACAAACACGTTCCCAGGGAGATGATATTCCAGGTGAAGAGCCTCATCGATATCCCCTTAATAGTGGGAGGAGGGATAAGGACCGGCGAAGACGCGGCAGAAGTCGTTAAGGCAGGGGCAGACATAATAGTAACCGGCACCGTGGTGGAGAGGGTGACAGATGTTAGGGCAAAAATAGAGGAGATAACCTCTGTTATCCGATGAGGGTCGCGACGCTTACGGCAGCGCCTGAAAACATGGGAATAACGACGTTGTCATCTATCTTTAAGGGAAGAGACTCGCCCACCATTCCGGCAGCTGCTGCCAAGAGGGCGTACGGAGGAGGAAGGATAACGGCGGCTCCGAAGAAGGCAGCTGCCAGTCCTGCGAGACTCCCCTGAATGCTTTTCTCAGGGTTGTAAGGGATACTCAGGGTGCCGTATCTGCGACCCGCAAGGGTGGAGAAGGCATCTCCAAGGGCGAGAACTGCAACAGCTGAGGCAGCGATGGGGGGTTCGAATAATAGGACGGCAAGGGCAGAGCCTATGAGAAACATGAGGGCGCCTCTGGCAGGGCTGTGTTTGATTACCTCCCGCCTCTCTGAAATGTCAATGAGCCATGCCACCACTGGCAGCCTGAGGTTGTTCTTGTATGCCAGGGATATCGAGTATAGGAGGAAAACAGCCAGGATCAAGCTAGTGGCCAGGGGTAGAAACCCCAGATTTGAGTCTGCCCATGGGATATAGAGAGCTATAGCAAAACCAGACATGTGGATGAGCTGTCTCTTAGTCTCCAAATCCATTTTTCATCCGCCGATGGGTAGGGGAAGCCGGACAACCATGAATAGGAGGCCTATCATTGTCAGCCCAGAGATGAATAGGCTCAGCTTATCTGCGCTCCCTTCTTTTATGAATTGGGCAAGAATCTCTCTGAGAATATGGTGTCCATCTGTCGCTGCAAATCCGAAGTGAAGGGGCGCCAGATTGATCAGCCCTATTCCCTGATTCAGCAAAAAGATCCAGTAAAGAGATGAGTATATCACCATGGGCAGGGTCAACCCAAGAATTTTGGCCACCGACTCTTTAACGGCATTATTAACCACCACCCCCATATAACCCCTAGAGGGGTTATCCTCCCTAGGTACGGTGGTCAGGGTGTAGACGCCTTTATCGGTCTTGACCGAGACAGTATCCCTGGCCTCCACATCCCGCATTGCTCTGAAGAAGGACCTCATTGAATTAACTTCCAACCCGTTAATCTCTTTTATTATCATCCCTTCCTTTAACACCCCCATGGCAGGGGAGTCCTCAACAACCTCGACTATCTGCACCTGGTTTGTGTCGAAAAAGTTGTTTGTCACGAAGAACATTCCCCCGAATGCGAGGACAGCGAGGAGAATGTTGCTGAAGGATCCTACCGCGTAGACCCTTAGCCTTGCAGCCCTGGATGTCTTCTTCAACTCCTCCTCGTCGGGCTCTACGAAGGCCCCGATGGGGATTACGGTGAAGAAAACGAGCCCCAAGCTCTTAAGGGTTATTTTTTCACTTCGGGCGATGATCCCATGGCCTATTTCATGCACCACCAGGACCGTTACAAGGCCCACGACTCCGTAGACGAAGGGGATGGTGACACCGGGTATAACTGCTTGAACGCCCATGGCAGGGGCCCCGGCGAAGTACTTGGAGTAAACCCCATCGGCTATAGAGTACATAACTAAGGCCATCCCAATCAAGCCCACTGCTATCCCAATGGATCCGAAGACCTGCCAGAAACGCCTGTAACGAGCCATATTGGATATGAACTCTTTTCCCCGCTCAGTTCTTACTATCAGAAGCACGAAATGTCTCTCGGCGTTGAGACGTCCAGCCTTCTCCAGGCCCAGAATCAGTACCCATGAGAGGGACACTACTGCCAGAAATATGTAGAGTTTTTCCATTTCCACTATCCTTTTATTGTTTTAACGAAAATAAATAATAAGAATGTACGTCCTTTTATACGTAACCGCCTCTGATGCGGAGGAAGCTAAGAAGATAGGGAAGGAAATCGTAAGGAGGCGCCTGGCGGCATGCGCCAATGTTGTGGAGAAAATCCATTCCACTTACTGGTGGGAAGGGACGTTAGAGGAGGACTCAGAGGCCCTTCTTATCTTGAAGTCCAAGAAGGATAAAGTAGCGGACATTATAGAAACTGTGAAGGATTTGCACAGCTACGAGAACCCTGCTGTCGTCGCTCTACCTGTCCTGGAAGGCAGCAAAGACTTCCTGGAGTGGATAGATGAAGAAGTAAGGTGATGCTGAGTGACCCGGAAGCAAAGAAAAAGGCTACCTAGAAAAAAAACCGAAAGCGAGCTGGCTTGGGAGAGAATTAAGGGCAAGTATCCTCACTGCTCCGGGAGCTATCCTGAGTGTCCGGAAAAAATTGACGACAAGGATAATCCCCCCGGAGAGTGCCGACTATGTCCGGTATATATGGAGCGGAAAAGATAGCTCACGTAGTGTCTAGGATAGGCGGGTCTGGCAGAGCCCTGCTGTTCCTTGTATTAGTTCTGGTCACCTTCTACTCAGCTCTCTTTAAATTCCTGATGCAGCACAGTGAGGGCAAAACCATAAGCTACAACGACGCCCTTTTCTGGACCATCTCCACCATCACAACCACAGGAGAGGTCTTTGAGAGACTGGAGTTCTCATCCCCCGCGCTCCAGTTCCTATCAATGATTGTTCAGCTGACGGGATTGGCCGTGGTATTCGCCGCTTTTCCCCTGGTGGTGGTTCCGTGGCTCAGGCGCAATATCTTCGAAATACTCCCCACCAGCGCCCCTGAGACGATGAGGAATCACGTAATAATCTGCGGATACAACGCCCTTGTGGAGTCCTTTACTAAAGAGCTGAAAACCGTGGATGTTCCTTTCATAATAGTGGAGAAGGAAAAAGACCTGGCAGAGGCCCTTTACCGACAGGGTATGCCCGTGGTATGGGGTGATCCCGAGGAGGAGGGCGTCCTGAAAAAAGCCGGGATCGAGCGTGCCACCCTTGTGATAGCCAACGAGAAAGACGAGGAGAACGCCAGCATAGTCTTAACCGCCTCTGCCTTTTCAGGGATAAAGATAGTCAGCGTCGTTGAGGACAGGTCAAAAGCGAAGTACCTTGAGTATGCCGGTGCCGATAGAGTTGTCTCCATTAAGTCCCTCACAGGGAGGTATATCGCCAGGAAGGTTCTTGAACATCTGAGAGACAAAATCGTGGCACCTAAAGAGTTCTACGAGGGGCTTAAAATAGTTGACATTCCGGTGGAAAAAGAGAGCCCACTGCTTGGGGAGAAGCTTGAAGACATCAAACTTCATGCGGTAATCGTGGCGGTGAGGAGCAAGGAGGGGCTCAGGGTGAACCCTCCTAAGGACTACGTCCTGAGAGACGGGGACATAGTCACCGCCATCGGCACCTCCGAGGAGCTGGAGGAGCTGCGAAAGGCCCTGGGCAAGAAGGCCTCACCAGGGCATGTTATCGTCCTGGGATATGGGGAAGTCGGCACCCCCCTGGTGGAGATGCTGCGGAAGAGAGTCGTCCTTCGGGTTGTTGACAGAGATGAGAGCACCCTTCAGGAAAAAGAGGTCCTGGCTATCTATGGAGACGGAGCCTCTGAGAAAACCCTTATAAAAGCCGGCATCAAAGACGCCTCTGTCCTCGTGGCTGTTATGGGGGAGGACATGCTCAATATATACGCCACATTGCTGGCGAGGAAACTTAACCCAGGGGTAACGATTTTCTCCAGGGTCAACTATACCAGCGCCATCGAGAAGGCCTATAAAGCCGGCGCCAACTTTGTCACCTCCCTCTCACTAGTGGGTGGAGAGATCCTGGCTAAAATGGTGGTGGCTCCTGAGGAGTACAAGAAGCTTCAGCAGGATGTAATGACTCTGCCAGAGGGGAGTAGATTGTACAAATACGTGGTAACGAGGCACTCCCCTGCCCTTGGCAAATCCCTCCAAGAATGCGGCATAGCTGAGTCAGGGTGCGCCGTGGTGTTGCTGAAAAAAGACAGCGAGATAATAATGGATCCCTCAGAGGAGGACATCCTTGAGGAGGGATCAACAGCGATAATCTTCGGAAGCCGTGAAGCCGTGGAGGCGCTCAGGGAGAGGCTCGCAGAGTAACTTAACTATCCCCCTTCCGCCACCTGCCTCAGCCTGTTAACAACCCACCCCCTATCCAGCGATGCCAGCAAA
This sequence comes from archaeon, assembly GCA_027021185.1. Classification (GTDB taxonomy): domain Archaea; phylum Hydrothermarchaeota; class Hydrothermarchaeia; order Hydrothermarchaeales; family JALUUU01; genus JALUUU01. The sequence continues at coordinate 4,225 of JALUUU010000041.1, forward strand.
CCCCCTGCTTTGGGGCCTGCCGTGAGACCCATTACGGCCAGGTAGATGGCCTGAAATGTCTTCCTCGGGCTTAAGCCTAGTGACATGCCTAATTCGTGGATCTTGCCCTGGATTTCCTCAGGGGTTCTCTCCTCCGATAGGTAGGCGGCCAGCTCCGCCAAAAGTCTCCTCTGCTCCCCAGATAGCTTCTCAGCTATTACCTTAGGATCCGCCTTCTCCCCTCTGAGCTCAGGAGGGGCATATTTTTTCACCCAGTTGGCTGCGTGCCGGATCCTCCTGAGGATGAGGTCGTGCACCTCCTTTTCGTAATGCCCTGAGTGTTTAAGACTCGATATTATCTCCTTTTCCCCAGGGAATACTCTGGCCAGAAGGGCCGCGTGGGAATAGCTCAGGGGAATAGGTTTTTCCACCTCGCCGATCTGAGATATCTCGTAGAGCCGTCTCCTGTGCTTGGTCCTCTTGTCATCTTTTTCACTTTCGTAGTCCCTTGCATGGGCATCGTAGTCATCGTAGAGATTTGGGAGATAGCTCCATGAGAAGCTCCTCGTCTTCATGAGTTTTTTGTTGTAAAAAAACCGCAGGAGCTGCGGCTCAGCCACGGAGAGCCACTCCCGGGGATAGACGACGTTTCCCAGGGACGCGGACATCTTTCTCCCGTCGATCATGAGATGCTCGTAGAAAATAGGGACAGGCATGGGGAAGTCAAGGACCTTCTCAACGATCTCGGCGTTCACCCACCACGCACTCGTGGGCACCACATATTCCTTGCCTGCTCCCTCACTGACGACCCTCCACCTTGCCCATTGAGCCGCCCACTCCCCCTTCCACATCAGTTTGCCCTCGGCCCGGAGGGGGGAAACCTCTCCCTCGTATCCGCATCCCTTGGCCACGGTCTTCTCGAAGGAATAGTCTTCGCATACGTAGCTGAGGATGCCATCTCTGAAGCTCTTTATCCTGGGGGTGATTATCTTGCCGCAGCCCTCACAGATGGGCGTCCACGGGCTCCACCAGGGTTTCAGGGGCTCTCTGCGGTACTTCTCCTGTATTTTCTTCACCGCCTCCAAGTTATCAAGCATCGCAGAGATATAGGGCTTGAAACTCCCCTTACCGTACTCCTCCCGCATAGAGTACTTGGATAACTCAGTGTCCAGGAACTCGTGAATAACCTCAAAGTATTCCTCAACATGATGCTCGGCATAGGAGGCGTGACACCCCCATGGATCGGGCACCGACACCACTGGCATGCCTATGTACTCTTCGAAGTCTTTTGAAACCCCCTCAGGGATTTTTCTAAGAGGATCCATATCCTCAGCCACCCATATTAGCTCAGATTCATACCCCGCATCTTTAAGGGCTTTGCACACGGCCTCCCCCCTTATGGTGTCGCTGAGCCTGCCTATGTGGAGCACCCCTGAGATGGAGGCTGACGTCTTAATCACGTATTTCTTAAATTTTGGAACGCCTCTGTTGAGGTAGTGGTACTTCTTTCGTGTGACGATTTCTCTTGCCTTTTGATCCGCCCAGAAAAGGGAATCCATAGATAAGAAAAGAATTGACCCCTAGTTATAAAATTATCCGTGGAAATCGATAGCAGATTAAAAAAAATTTTAAAAAAAATATAAATAATTGCCCTAATATCCTTTTATCTGCCTGTAAGAGACCTTCGAGCTTCTTTTCCCCTTCTTACAGGCACCTCCTCCCATATTAAACCCTGAATCGGAGCAGGGCAGCCACTCCACCAAGGGCCATGAGTTTCTCTCCTGCCTCGTGCTCCGTGGATACGATTATCACCTCTCCCCGCGTCTTTTTAGCTTTATTCATGAGTTTCTCCATCTTCCTGTCTTTTCTAAGCAGTTCATCACTGACCAGAAGTTTGTCCACGGCCCCTATGTCAAGGGCTTTCTTCACTTCTTTAGGCCCGTAGGTGGCCATGCCGGTGTCCCTGCCTATCTCCTTAAATATATCCTCAATAAGGCGGGTTTCCATGGATACCCTGCTCTCCTTGACAGCTCTCTCCACCGCCCCCCTTTTTATGGCCTCCTGGATCCCTGTTCTGCCCCCTGAACCAGTTCCCTCCTGGAAGCACACTTTAGCTATGCCGGGTTCTTTATCTCTGAGAAATGTCAGGAAATCCTCCCTGGTAAAACCAGGACCACACACCACAACGGCTTTAACATCGTGTTTTTTAACAGCCTCCCTCAGCCCCGAGGCCACCTTGGAGAAAAAATCCATGATAGCTGAGTCCCTGTCTCCAGGAGATTTTTTCCCCGACACGTGCCCTGTAACCCTCATTAGATGGTCTACGCCGTATCTCCTGACAAGGGCAAATTCCGCCTCGTCGTCTTCCAAGGCGACGATTAGGACGAGAGGCGCCTTTGAGGCCTTCTCAGCCTCCTTCAATCTCTGAAGTTCCCATGAGCGCCAGTCTTCTTTGAATATTGTTACAGTGTCCCCGGGTTTGATGTCCATAGTGTGGTAGGAGCCCAGGGATACCAGGTTCTCAGGGCCGGTCAGGATCTTACCCCTTATCCTGAGCCTCGTTACGGAGGGATGGAAGCTAAGATCCTCAACCTTTAAGCTGAGATAAACCTGCACCCTTTCCCCCCGGTCAGCCCTCAGCTTCTCCTCGTCTTTGATTCGTCTGACCGTCCTGCCCGATACAACATCTCCCTCCCTGATAACCCCTTTCAGGTACCAAAGGTCGTCCAGATTCTCTGGAACCACCTTCACCTTCCCTTCTTTGAGGTTTCTGAGGACTTTCATTCTAGAAACCTCTTATATACCCTGAAGATAAATGTTTTTGAAGAATGCTTCTGGACAATTTCATAGACGGCAAGCCTGTGGTGGTATACGATTCCCGGGAGGCCAAGAGCTATGTCGTGCGGTATCTTAAAAAGTTCGATGACATTACAACGGTGAAGCGCCCCCTAGAGATAGCGGACTACCTCGTGCAGAGCGCGGGCAGAACCATCGCCGTGGAGCGTAAACGCGCCAGCGACTTCCTCGCCAGCGTCAGCGATGGAAGGCTCTTCACCCAGCTGGAGCACCTCATGGAATATGAGGACCCGCGGATCATTTTGGAGGGAGCTATTTTCACCAGGGCAAAAAGCGGCAGGTGCTACAGCATTGACTCCCTCGGCAGAGCTCTCAATGTTAAGAGAAGATCAAAGAAACAGCCCAGGGCGACGTGGAGCACGGAGTTCTTTGTTCATCCCCACGCCCTTATCTCAATATTCGAAAAAATGCAGGATATGGGGATAAAGCTGATATTGACAGGGAGTGCCTATGACACCGCAGATACCCTCCGCTACTGGGCAACGAGGGGGAGTAAAAGAGAGTACCTCACCATACGCAGAAAGTCAAAAACCTTTACCGACCGAGACAGACAGTTGTTCCTTATCTCGGGACTCATAGGGATAAGCACTAAAAGAGCTGAGGCACTCCTCAAGGCCTTCGGAACCCCTATGAGGGTATTCAATGCTTTCCTGGAGCATCCGCCCAGCAAGTTCCCTGTCCAGGGTATCGGGGAAAAAACTGTGCGGGAGATCAGGAAGCTCCTAACATCCAACCTAGTGGGGGTTAGGGGTGAGAAGCTGACAGAGTATGAATTCAAGGAGAGGATAAAGGAACTCAACGACATCCTCCGAAAGCAGGAGATCCTTCTCCGGAAAAAAACCGTCCCGGAGCTACAAGCCCTCCTCCGGGAGAAGGGGCTCAAAGTATCTGGCAAGAAAGAAGAACTCGTGAAGAGGCTTCTCAAGGCCATGAGGCCGGAGGAAAAAGTAGATGCGGAGCGCTTTGTCGAAAAATACCTCGAACTAATGAGAGAGAAAACAGAGTTTCAGAGAGTTCCTAAAAGACTCAGGAAAGCCTATGAGCGTCTTAAGGACTTCACCTCGCATCCGCCCGCGGGTAAGAATACCTGAATGTCCTCCACGGGTATGGAGGCCACCAGCTCCTTATCACTCTCTTGGGCCATCTCCATGAGCCTCTCTTTCGCCGCCACTGCCGTTTCCCTGCTTTTGAGCCGCCCCGGAATGATCCTGACCGAATATCTGGAGGATGCGGTGATAGCCTCGACTGGGCCGCCTATAACCCTCGCCTCATCCCCCTCGAACAGCACCCCTATGGCCAGCTCCACCCTGCCTTTTCCATAGTTCCTCTTACCCCGTATTATAAAGGCGCCCTTAGCCACGTATTCTCCGTGCTCTGCCTGCTTACTGACCTGTTCTGGCCTCACCCAGTAAACGTCTATTGCCACTAGGCCGTGTTTCCATGCCCGGGAATATGAAGCAGCGAAATCGAAGGCATCCTCCAGGGTCGTGTCAGGAACCTCCCGGCCCTTTGTCTTGATCACTACGGCCGGTGCCCCGTGGATATCCGCGTGGACGAATATGTCCTCTGGGGCCATGTAGCGCTTTACCAGAACTTCATTGGAGGTGGCGTCTCTACCGCCGATGACCAAATAACCGTCCCTCGAGTGGAACCACCGGAACTTCTCATACCACTTACGCTTCTTTTTTACGCGTTTCCTGGGCTTTTTCCCGGTGTCAGTTACCCTCTTCCCTTTCTCCAAGACCTCCCGTATAAGTTTCTCCGTCTTGGCTATGGCTGATTCAACCCCCTTCGCCTTTTCCTTTGCCCGCTTGCCTTTTTCATAGTAGCTCTCGGCTGTCTGAGAAGGCGGCTTGTCAACAGGCAGCCTGACTTTAAGCCCCTCAAGCTCCAGAACAACCACTCCTTCACGGGGCAGGACATCTTTTATAAGCCCTGCCTCCGGGACTTTTCTACGTCCTTTTTCCAGGAGCTCAATTATCTCCTTCCAAGAGTACTTCTTCCTCGCATCCCGCAGGGTTTTCAGGACTCTTTCAACCTCGCCTAGATGAATGAATATGACCTCCCCCATTTTTTTATAGGCTCTCTCTTTTTCCAGGTACTTTTCAAGGGTCTGTTTCTGCTCCTCCAGCCTAACCTCGAGATGACCCATCTCTTTCCGGAATTCCGCCTCACCTTCCTCCTCAATCTCCGCTATCTCGTGGGTGGTGAAGTAATCATCCAGGGCTTTATTGAATGACGGGTAAAATTTGTGCTTTTTTTCTTTGTAACTCTCCAATGGTAAGGGGAGTACGTCAACAGCTGTGTCGTTGTCATAGACTATGCAGGCTTTTCGCTCCTTGATGGACTCACGCAGAGACCTCAGCTCCTGAATAAGTCTCCCAGCTTCTTCAAAGCTGATATGGGTCTTCGTTTTTTCTAAGCCCGCTCTGAGGCACAGCTCCTCAGCGTATAGACCCCCTAACCCAAGCCTCGTCGCCAGGGTTCTCACGAGGTCTGCCTTCGACTCACCCACTATTCTCATAAGCTCCTCGGGGGTGATGCTGAATGGGTCAGGCCTCTCCGGAGGATTTCTGTATTCCTTCCCCACCGCCAGCTCCCTGGTCCTAAAGCTCTGACGCCTAAGTACAGCGATGATCCTTCTTTCTTCGTCTGTTAGAACGATGTTGCCTTTTCCGAAGAGCTCTGCCACCAGGAGAAACTCTTTACCCGCCCTATGGAACTTGAATGCCACGATTCTGTCGAAGCCGGCCTGAAACACATCCTCCAGGAATGAGTTTCCGAGATGCTTCCTAAGGGCCATAGCAAAGGATGATGGAACCTTAGGGCTGGGTTTAGGGTACTCTGTGAGATGCACCCGCCTGCCAGCCTCGATAACGAGTTCTGCTCTGCCAAAACCTTTTATATTCAATACTACCTTTAATTCCTGAGGACCCACTTGGTAAACTTTATTAAGGCGGGCACCCTTTAATTCCCTTAACTCATCTACGACGGCAAACACATCGAAGCTGCTGAGGCTGGACTTCATCACTTCACCTTAGAGAGGCAATACAATGGAAATGGAAATCGAGAGAAAGATAGCCCTCCTTCACGCCTTCGCTGGCGTTGCACTAGGAGTTGCCTTCGGACTGTATCTTAATACTCCGGAACTGACGTTGCTGAGTGTTCTTCTTCTGGGCTTTATTCTCTCCTATCCCCTAAAGATTTTGAGTATGAAGTTCTTTAATCTTTCTAGTGAGGATTTCACCCTTAAGGAATGGCTTGGAAAAGGATACTTCATCTTTTTAACGGTCTGGATTATGGTCTGGGTCTTCATGTATAACCTGAGGTGAACAAGATGAAGATGGTTTTTGTCATTATTCTCGCTCTCATCTTGGCTTCAGGCTGCATGGCAGAGGATCAGCCTAAAGAAAAAGTTGACACTGGCAAACCTATTAATACCGATGCATTGCCTGTGGCCAATGAGCCCTCAGTAACCGTAATAGGGGAGTATCCATTAGGTGACTTCGGTAAGCTCAAAAACGTGACTCTCCTCACCAAAGAGCTGGTTATGGGAAATGATTCCTATTCATATTACCAGGCCATTTATTACTGGAATGGTGAAGCCTACCGAACCGGAGCCTTGAACAGGATATACCCCGACAATGAAGACATTCTTCCCTTGTCGCCCCCCCACGCGCCTGGAAACGCCTACGGCAAAGCCTTTGAGTGGGTAAAAAACAATACACCTGAAGACGCTGTTTTCCTCTCATGGTGGGACTACGGCGACTTTATCCGAGTCTTCGCCCAGAGAGAGGCTTTGATCTCAGACCCCTGCTCTAAGTCCCAGTGCCTAAAAACCCTAAGCGACGACGAGAAAGACATCTTCAGATACGAAGACGATGAAAAGTTCAACGACGTGTTGAAATTTTTTACCTCAGACGAGGACGAGGCATACAAAATAGCTAAAAAATACGGCGTGGATTATGTCTTCATAACCTATGAAGACTTTCAGAAAAGCAGTGCCATCGAGTATCTTGCGGGGAAAAAAGGCTTGATGAGGGTCTTCACCGTAGACGCCACGGGTGATCGGGATAAGGACCTGGAAAAGATAATCGAGGGCATCAATGAGCACAGAGTGTCCGCCTACTTTATTAAAAAGCAAAATGGCAAGTACTACGTATGGTACCTGGTCCCTGAGGATGTCCAGAAAATAAGGGAGAGGCTTCTCCTAAATTTGCTACCCTTTAATCTCCTCCCCGGCAATTTTAACGTCTGGGAGATGCTCAATAATTTCGAACTTGTCTATAAAGACGAAGGGGACTACGTATACATCTTCAAAGTAACATGAGGGTTGTATTTATCGCCGGGATGCCAGGCTCTGGTAAGAGTGAGGCCGTGAGGATTTTCAGGGACCATGGATTGTCAGCCGTCAACATGGGGGACGTGGTGAGGGACGAAGCCAAGAGCAGGGGAAAACCTGAGACTCCTGAAAGCCTCGGGGAGGTCTCGGTGTCCCTGCGCAGGGAATACGGTGAGGAGGAGATTGCCCGTCGGTGCATCAGCCGAATAAAAAAAGAACTCACCCTAGGCAAGGATGTTATAGTTGAGGGTGTGCGGAGTCTTGAAGAGATAAAGTATTTTAAAAAAAATCTCCGGGCCGAGTTCTACATCGTGGCTATACACTCATCCCCCCTCACCCGTTATGAGAGGCTGAAAAGCCGGGGCAGGGGTGACGATCCAGCGGACTGGGAAACCTTCGAGAAGCGGGACCTACGTGAGCTGGGGTACGGGATGGGGTCGGCTATCGCTCTCGCAGACTTTATGGTGATTAATGAAGAGTCCTTGGAGAATCTAAGAGAGAAAATAGAAGATGTCTACAGAGCCATCATGCGGACAGAGTAAGCAACCCCTACCAGAGTTTATTTCCGCCCCATATGCTCTCTGGTTGGCTTTCCTCGTCGCTCACGAACTTTATTAAGGCGCTGTAGTCCTGGAGAAGATGATCAAGGGTGTGAAGGCCAACCCTCTGGGTATACTCCTTGTTTATTTCGTATATCTCTCCCGTGAATTTCTTTATTTTTTCTTTAATCTCGAAGAAGCTTCGATCAGTGATAAAGAAGAGAAAATCCTTGTCCAGAAACTTGCAGAAATCCTGTAAAAACGTCTGAACGACGTAGCGATTAGTGTAGCTGTCCCGGTCCATAGAGGAGATAACCTCGATGAAAAGCCTTACCTGCTCCTCAACGTCCTCTCTGGAACGGATGTCCTTGAAGAATTCGTTGCTTCTTCTCAGAGATGTGAACTCATCGCTACCGTTGGGGCTGGTTTCCCGCCTGTATGCTTCGAGGGCTTTGTCGAACTCTGCCTTCCCGAACATCCTGTAAGGTTTTTCAACACCGAGGAGATAAAAGTTTCGTTATCTGACCATGCCGCCCTGATACCTGCCCTCGTAGATCTGGGCTTCGCCGTAGACCCTGGAAAAGACGATCTGACATATGCGGGAGCCGCGTTCCAAGGAGAAAGCCTTTGACCCCTCGTTTTTTATGCCGATGGTCAGGATACCCGAGTATCCTGGGTCCACAACCGCAGTTCGGAGAGACACACCGCACCTGAAGAGAGTCGACCGCTGAAAAATAAAGGCCACCAAGTCTTTGGGCATATTGACTTTTTCCCTGGTGGTGCAGAGATAATATTTCCCGGGCCTTAGAGTGAAAGTGTCTTCCCGAATCTCCCTCAGTTCGGGTAGCTCCCTGGAATCCCTGGACAATGAGGCGCCTGAAACAGCCTCGAATAACCTGTCTATTTTCAAGTCTACCCCAGCTCCCTGAACATTATCGATGTCCAGGTTTTCCAGGAGTTTTTCGTCTTTGATTCTTTTTAAAATCTCGGCTTTGCCGAGGAACATTAGAAACCTCAGAGGAAAGGCTTAATTTTCTCCTCTATGGCAGACCTCGGAACAGCGCCGATTATCCGATCCACCTCTTTGCCCTCTTTGAACAGGATGAGGGTCGGAATGCTCATTACCCCATACTCTCTTGCAGTTTGCTGGTTTTCGTCTACATTGAGCTTTGCCACTACAACCCCTTCAAGGGACGACGCCAGAGCCTCGATCTCCGGGGCTATCATCTGGCATGGGTGGCACCAATCGGCATAGAAGTCCACCAGCACGAGAGAATTGTTCTTAATTGTTTCCTTAAAATTCCCGTCGCTCAGATGCACGGGGCGCTTAGCTTTCTCCTGCATCTTCTTCAATTTCCTCCTTTTTATTTTCTCTAACTCGTCCATGGATTTCACCCACAACCATATATGTCTTTACCATCTCCAGGTAGGGAGAGACAGCAATGCCAACCGCCAGGGATAAAAGGCTGTGGAAGATCCCGGCTGCAAGGTTTAGAAAAGGATGATAACGAGTTACTTCATTTATTATAAAAAAAACAGCCGAAGGAAGGAGCCATATCCCCAGGGCGATGAACATGACGAATAACCCGTATCCCAGAACTTTGCGGTAGTTGTTCACCACGAAGGAGGCGCTGGCGGCAATACCGTCTATCACACCACATTCTCTAACAACAATCTGCTGCGGGGTTAAGAAAGTTAGCAGGTAAAGGGAAAAAAAGGCTAGAAGGCCTATGGGGAGGATAAAGAATATGATGGGTGGATAAAGGCTCACTGCTGTGAATATAATCACCCATAAAAGCGCCAATACCCCGAATAAGAACACGAAATACAGAAACAGCTTGTGAGTGTTCGCCTTAACCCCCTCTATGCCATGGCTCAACAAGGCCCTATGACCCATGTAAGCCTGTAAGGCCATGGCTACAATGGCAGCTCTCGCCGCTGCGGTGACCATCAACAATAGAAGACCTGCCACTGATAGGGACACGAAACCAAGGGCCAAAGTGCTGAAGGAGAGCCCCGAAAGAGATGTTTCAAAGGAGTATCCAAATAGGGCCATCCCCATTAATGCTACTAACAGGACAACAACCCCGTCGATCAAAAACTCCATTAATCTGGGAACCACGACCACAGGATTGCTTTTGTAGTCTTCAAGGGCTCTGCTGAGGATGGCTCTAAGCTCCATTTTAAAATCCTATGTATAGCTGTGGGCATCGTAAAGCCCCACCTGAACTATCTTCCTGACACCGGCAATTTCAGCATACTCCACTTCAGCATTTATCGCCAGACTTTTCCTCAGCTCTTCTTTCTCAGGCAGGTCGACAATAATCGTTGATCTGTTCCTCAGGTCAAAAAGAGTGACTTTTTCGCCGATGGAGAGGATCTGGGCGGGCTTAAGCTCCAAGATCGGGTATTCCAGCTCCTCCGAGGAAAACACCTCAATGGTCCTTTTCTTACCCCCTAGGAGACTGGATATCTCAGCTCTTATTTTCTCAACGCCTATGGCGCTATTGAACTTTTCAACACTGAGGACCTCCCATGGCTCCTCGTCGATAATAACGTACCCCCCCACTTTGAGTTCACCGGCTTTTCCACGTCTAGATGCCATGTCTATCACTGATATTTCAAGTTAAAGTCTTTCCCTTTAAATCTAACCCCGCCGCCTTTATCCACCTTCCCGAGAGGCCATGCCCGGGTACCAAGTTTCCCACAAGTATCCACAACATCCTCAACGTCATCAGGAGCCACGACCATGCAGAATCCCACACCCATGTTGAAGGTTCTGTACATCTCACTCTCAGCCACTCCTCCCTCTCTCTGGATGAGCTTGAATATCGGCTGAGGCTCTGGAAGGGAGTCTATGAAGAATCCGTATCTGGTTAACCTGGTGAGATTTCCCAGGCCCCCGCCCGTTATATTCGCCATGCCCCTGATATTAACCTTCTTCATGACCTCTAAGACTTCTTTAACGTATATCTTGGTGGGTCTGAGTAGCTCCTCCCCAATAGCCACGCCCTCCACCACCGCCTCGGCGCCATACTTCTCTAAAAGTAGCTTTCTCGCAAGGGTTAAGCCATTGCTGTGAATCCCCGAGCTCTCTAAGCCGACAACAACGTCCCCTGGAGCAATAGCCTCTCCTGTAACTACTTTGTCTAGGTCCACTATTCCCAGGGCAAATCCGGCGATATCGAACCCTTTAACCATTTCAGGCAGGGTTGCCAGCTCACCCCCCGCGATAGTTATTCCCGCCAGCTCCGCTCCTTTAACAAGCCCCTTGGCTATCTCCCGGGTAACTTTTGGATCCGGTTTCTCTATGGCTATGTAATCCACCATGGCCAGGGGCTCCGCCCCCACGCATATGATGTCGTTGACGTTCATAGCCACAAGGTCGATGCCCAGGGTGTCATAGCGTCCCAGTTGCTCCGCCACCAGAATCTTGCTTCCAACTCCATCGGATGCCAGGGCCAGGGCTCTCGAGGATCCAATCCTTATTAATCCGGAGAAATGTCCCGCGAGATTTACCCCTTCCCCCTCTTTACCCTGTCTGAACTTCAGGGTCTTTCTTACCTCTTCAACTATAGCCGCTATTGCCTTTCCTTCGGCATCGATGTCTACACCTGCCTCGGCGTAAGTGACACCCATAGTATCACTTCACCCTGAAGACCTCCAGGTTCTGAGGAGCCCGGGTCTCCGCCCTGAACATCCTGTAAAGCACCGAGGCGAGCTCGACGCACTTGGACTCTTCTCCGTGAGCCACTATGAAGCGCTCAGGCTTGGGATTGAGCCTGCGGACATAGTTTATGAGCTGGTTTCTGTCACTGTGGCCAGAGAAGCCCTCAATGGTGTGGACCTGCATGTTGAGCTGCACAACCTTGGTTTTGCCGTTTTCGCTCATAGGGATCTCCTTCCATCCCTTCTGAATCCTTCTACCCAGAGACCCCTCTGACTGATATCCGACGAAGATGATACTGTTTCTCGGGTTATCGGCGAAGGCCTTTAGGTACTCAATAGCCGGCCCACCGGCGAGCATGCCAGAGGTCGCGAGAACGACGCAGGGCTCTCCATCAATGATCTCAGCCCGCTTAGATGTGCCCATGACCTTCTCAAAGATCTCTGATAGGAAAGGATTCCTGCCTTTGTGGAATATCTGATCCCGCAGATCCTTGTTAAGATACTCAGGATAAGTGGTGTGTATGCCCGTCGCCTCCCAGATCATGCCGTCCAAGAAAACAGGGACTCTCCTGAGGAGGCCGATGTTCATGTACTCCTCCAGGGCGACCATTAGCTCTTGGGCCCTGCCCACGGCGAAGACCGGGACAAGAACCTTGCCCTTCTGCTTGATGGTGTTGTTTATGACCCTCACAAGTTGGCTCTCTGCCTCCTTCCTGGTGGGCTGTACATCCCCGCTCCCGCCGTAGGTGCCCTCTGTGATTAGGGTCTCAAGCCTTGGGAATCTGACGTTAGCCGGCTCAAAGAGCCTGGATCTTTCGAACTTAAAGTCCCCCGTGTATGCCAAATTATACACTCCCTCAC
>JALUUU010000042.1 GCA_027021185.1 archaeon
ACGAGTCTGTTGGCGGCGTGGCTGAGGTGACGGCGGCGGCGATCCATAGCAACTATGGTTCGCTGCTGGATTTCCCGCACCCGGATAAGGCCGTGGCTTTTGCAGGACTGGATCCGAGCGTCGTGGAGTCAGGCAAGTTCAAGGGCAGCGTGCATCATATCTCGAAGCGTGGTTCACCGTATCTGAGGCATGCGTTGTATCAGGCGGCTAACGCGGGGATCCATTGTAACCCGGTTCTGAGGAGGGTGTATCTGAGGAAGCGGAAGGAAGGCCTGAGCCACAGGGCAGCGGTCTGTGTGGCGGCGCGTAAGCTCGTGCATATCCTGTACTCGGTGGTGGTGAACGGGAAGCCCTTCGAATCTCCGTTCAGCACCGGGGCGTCCTCCATGGGTCATATGTGATTGATTCCTCTTCCCTGGAGAGGGAAGGGGACTGCTGTAACCCTTCCAGCCCCCTCAGGGGATGGGTTGAGGCAGAGGGTGTAGCGAGAGCTAGGTCAAAACAGCCCCGGAAACCCCTTCAAAAACCTTATATAGCATCACTTTTCCCGCGGTAGCCAAAGCTTTTAATTTCCCTGATATGAATTTATCTTGTGCTGGACTCAACCTACGAGGTCTTCGCTAGAAAGAGGCCCCAGATAAAGAGGCGGATAGCAGACCTTAAGTCAAACAAGAAACTGGAGAGGTACAGGGAGGAGTGGCGCCCTTTCACATCGGAGCCTGAGAGCTGTGTTGTGGGGGCGGAGGACGGCAGCGCCAACTACAAAAAATACAAGAGCCTGGTTTTCTACGTCGCCAACGCCGTGGCCCTGGTCTTTGACGAGGAAGTGCTGGAGTTCAAGTACTCGGATGTCGACCTCCTTTATCCCTTCAGAAAAGTTGAAAGCCGAATCTCTCTATACCGCTCAATCTTGGAGGTTAAGGCCAGCCTTGAGGCCCTGAAAAGAGCTGATATGGATGTATTCCTTATCGATGGGTCAATATTCAGCGATCTTGTGGCTCAAAAGATGCCCGTTGAGCTCAAAAAGGAGGAGAGAGAGGAGATGATAGAGATGCTCCCCGAACTCGAGGAGGTCAGGGCTCCGATAGCCTCGAAGAAATTAGCTGACAAAATACGGGGGGAAAAGAGGCTGGAGAAAATCATGTACCTTGAGTACCTTGAATACCTAAGCGCCCTTCAGATGCTCATAGAAGAGGGGAGGGACAAGCTTGTGGGGATAAGTAAGACCTCCTCTGGGGCTGAGCTGGGGGAGGATATTCCCGATATAGCGGTCTACGAAGAAGCCACCTCCTCCGCAGGGTTCTCGAAGCTGTTTATCACACCCCTGAACACGCGCTTCCCTGTCTACGAAGAATTCTTCGGCTCCACCGCATCTATGTTTACCAAGTGCTACGCCAGACTGGAGGATAAAAAAGGTGTGGTGATGGTGGATTTCCCGAGGCAGATGGAAGAGGAAGAAATCGAGCAGGTTCTCAATGCTATCCGAGGGACCAGCGTCACTGGTTACCCCTATCCCCTCCGGAGGGCCCACCGCCAAGTCGTCATAACCAACAGGGACATCCTCCGCTTCTCAAGGGCCCTGGGCATAACCGAAAAAACTGGAAGGGAGGTTCTGGGATGAGTCAAGATAACATCGGGGTATGCGTAGGTGAAGCATCGCCCACGAGGGTGACCTTCATCTCCAAAGCCATGCCCGCCTCTGGGGAGTATGTATCCCTGGAGTACGACGGCCGAAAGGTGCTGGGCATGGTTGAGGGCGTTGTCAGGGGCAGCCCATCCATATCTGAGGACATCCTCGACCCCGAGGTGGTTGAAAAGATCCTGAGCTATGAAGGGGAGGACGAGCAGTACTTGAGGGGGAACATCCGCATATTGGGGGACGTGGAAAGCCTCGAAATTCCCCGGATACCTCCTCCCCCCGGAACGGCTGTGAAAAAGGCCGATGTCGAGGTTCTGAAGAAGGTCTTCGGAAAAGGAGGAATAAAGATAGGGCGGCTTTTAACAAGCCCCGATGTCGAGGTCTGGGTCGACTGTAACAAAATGCTCACCCGCCACCTGGCTATTCTGGCAATAACGGGGGCGGGTAAGTCCAACACCGTAAGCGTTATAGTGGAGGGGATCCTCCAGCTGAAAGGCCTCCCCATAATCTTCGACATGCATTCTGAATACGTTGACGCGGGCTTCAGCGGCGGGGTGAAGAGAATAATCCCTAGGCTCAACCCCCTCTACCTCTCCAGCCAGGAGTTCAGGCTCCTTGTAGATGTGGGAAAAGAGGCCCATCTTCAGGAACGGTATCTCCGCCGGGCCTATGACATGGCCCGGGAGAGGATAGGGTCTGGGGGGAGAAGGGACTTCATCTCCCAGGTAACGAGGTGTCTTGAGGAGATCAGGGATGAGGAAAAGGAGCAGACCCAATCAGAAAAAAAAGCCCTCATCGGCGTAATGAACAAGGTGGAGGACTTCAGCAAAAAATACAAGGGACTTGTAGATCCCAATGCGGGAAACCTCCTGGACGCCCTAGAACAGGGCAAGGCCAACGTTGTCGATCTGGGCCAGGTGGATGAGGAATATGCGGACGTAATAGTCAGCCACATGCTCAGGAAGCTTTTACACCTCAGGAAAACCAGGGCCGTTCCCCCCGCCTTCTGCGTTCTGGAGGAGGCCCACATCCTGGCCCCCCATCACAGGCCGACCCTTTCTAAATACTGGATTGACCGCATAGCCAGGGAAGGGAGAAAGTTCGGCCTGGGGCTATGCCTTGTCAGCCAGCGCCCCAAAAGCCTGGACCCCAATTCCCTCTCCCAGGCGAACAATGCCATAATAATGCGTCTCGTTGAGCCCAGCGATCAGCGCCACGTTCAGCAGGCAAGCGAGCGATTGAGCGACGACCTCCTCGCCCAGCTGCCCTCTCTCAACATCGGTGAGGCCGTTGTCCTCGGGCTCATGACCAAAATCCCCGCCCTGGTTAAGATAGATAAGTTCGAGGGCAAACTCGGAGGAGGCGATCCTGACGTGGTTGGGGAATGGCAGGATACATACAGAAAGGAAGAGGAGAGAATCGAGAGGGAGAAGCGGGAGATTGATGATCTCTACGGCGGCATGGATGACGTCTAAAGTTTTTCCCTGCCCTTTCCGTGGAGTTTACTCTATCTTGTAAACTACATCGTTGGGGCGGACTCGCTCTTTAACTTTTATTCCGACGCTCTGACCTGGCCCCGCCTCCTCCACGGACTCACGGTCGATCTGCATGGAGTCTACGACCTGCTCAAAACCGGTCGTGTTTCCCTGTATTCTTATTTTGTCCCCCACCTTTAGGCTTCCATTGGTTATTTTAATCCCCGCCACGCCTATCTTGGAAAAATAGGTGAATACTTTGCCGATTTCCTCCATTTTCATCGTGGTTAGATATGCCTTTTATAATATATATAGCCATCGATTTTTATACCCAGGAATAAACAGCCTCTCGGAATTCTGCTATGCTGAAGGGTTTATTGAGGACGTGCTCGGCTCCCGTGCACTTGAAAACTTTTCTCCTCTCTTTCTCCCAGGGGATTGGTGAGACAGCTATTATAGGCACGTCCCTGGTTAATGGGAGCTTCTTTAACCTGCGGCAGTTGGCCATGGCCTTATCACAGGGGAAAGATAAGTCGTAGATTATCAGCTTGGGCTTTTTCACCCTGCCCTCGTATAAATCCCTTACAGACGGAACAGCGGACACCTCATAGTCTTTTCCAAGAGCCCTTGCCATAACGCTATAGATATCTTTATCCTGGGTCAGCACTACGATGTTCTTCACTCAACCCCTCCTGGAGCAATTAACTTACCCCAGGAGTTTTAATAGTTTATTTAAACATTTTTTTAATGGTGCCGGAGGCCATAGAATTCAGTCCCGGTGGAGCTTTCTCCCCGAAGTATGCCAGGTGGCTTGGGCATGAGCAGTCGCTGGAGCCGAACTTCTTCACAAGAAGGGTGGCGCCAGGCATGGAGAAGATCTCCTTGCTGACCTCGCACTCCTCTCTGCAAAACATATATACTTCCTCTATCTCGCCCATTTCCAGGAGATAGTCTATGTGCCAGTGAAAGCGTTTTTTCCTCACCATGTGCCTCTTTATCCTGGCATCTATTCCCCGCCTGGCAGAGCCTGTGTAGACATAGTAGCCCCTGGGAAAGTTGTAGGTTCCCAGGCGGCCCACCTTTATATTACCTGGTAGAGGTTTTTTAATCAGCAAACAGTAGGTGATGGGGGCGTCCATGTCCCCTATTTCTTAAGGGCCCTCACCTTTTCCAGGAGACGCTTCAAGATTTCCTCGTCGGTGAGAATGCCCTCAGGGGGATCCAGGACCTTTCTAAGTTTAATCGGGACAGTGTCCATCCTATATGCTGTTCCCTCATATTCTATTCCCGCTATGGCGCAGGGGATAACTACATCGCTTAGCTCTGTGGTTGGCGTCCAGTGAAGGTCGATGGTGACCATGGGTATGGAGGCGAGGTACTCTACTGAGCGCTGGGGGAAGTGGGAAACAGGATCAGAGGCAACGATCAACGCAGCGTCGACCTCCCTGCTCTGGAGGACATCGTTGGCGGCGGTCTCGCCAGGGTTATACCTCGGATATCCTCTGGAAAAGTCTACCGCAAAGGGGAAGCCCGCCTGCCACGTGAGAACTTCACTGAAGCCTGTTACATTGTAGTGCCCCCTCATCATCATGATCGAGAATTTGGTATATCGGTTCAGGTCTCTCACCAGGCTTATGGCGTTGTCTATGTTGCGGACCTTGCCCCTTGTCATGGTGAGGCCTTGACCGAAGAAGAGGACTCCCCACTGACAGGATGTCAGTTTCTCGGCAAGGGCATAAATCTGGTCTCTCGGCACTCCGGCTACTTCGTCCTCCTTGAGTTCACCGCCGTTGACGATGAGCCTCAGCGCTGAGACGAGCTCGTAGTCCCCTCCCGGCTTTACCTGAACGAAAGTATCTGCTATCTTTGCGGTGTCGGTTTTGCGGACATCAATAACTATGAGCTCCCTATCCTTGGCGCCTCTCTCCCTGAAGTATCCTCGGGGGAAAATTGAGTATCTTGAGAGGTGCCTCGGATGGGCATGCATGGGATTCGCCCCCCAGTATATGATGAGATCTGCTCTGTTCTTAACCTCCCCCAGGGTAATCGTGGGATAACCTACATCCTGAACTGCTAGCTCGCTCGGCCCGTGGCACACAGACGTGCAGCTGTCTATTACAGCACCAAGCTCCTCTGCCAAGGCGACGCCTATCCTGTGAGCCTCACAAGTTGTGGTGGCCCAGCCGAAAAGAAGAGGACGCTCCGAGGCGGCTAGTATCCTGGCCGCCCTGTCCAGGGCCTCCTCAATAGTAGTTTCTATATGGCCCTCCTCTCCCCTGATCAACGGAGTTGTGAAGCGGCCCTTCCTGGCGTGAAGAAACTTAGCCGACCCCAGCTTGCACGCGTGTTTTACGCTTTCAATCTCCCCATTCTCAACGATAACCTCTATGTCATCGCAGAGAGTGCCGCAGAACGGGCATACAACATCGGTTACCATGTCTGAAAAAAAGGGTTTAGCATATAAAAAATTTGTTAAAAATATAAAAATATTTGCCCCCCATCGGGGGCAGATTTTCCAGGTCTCTTAGAAGTATCTCTCCAGAAGACCTTTCAGGGCTCTGGCGTGCCTTGCCTCGTCCCTGGAGCTCTCATCGAAGAAGTCGTGAGCCTCGTCGATGTTGTTCTCTTTGGCTTTTACCGCAGCCTTCCTCTTGCCCTTATTGGCTCCGACCTCACCGGCGAGCATCTTCTCAATGTTCTCTTTGGTACTGGTGGAGATCAGGCCGTTGAGCTCCGCAAAGCGGGCCGCATGCCATGCCTCATCCCAGGCGATGGATTTCAGGGCCTCTGCTATCTCGGGGTAGCCCTCGCGGAGAGCCTGCTTGGACATGGCTAGGTAGAGACCTACCTCGCTTGTCTCTCCCTTGAAGTTGTGATTCACAGCTTCCTCTACTGCTGTCCCTTTCGCCACTCCTATCTGTATCTCAAAAGTGGGTTCCATTTTATTTTACACCTCCTTAGGCTTTGGTTGATTTTTAGTAGTACAACTCAGCACATACGTGGTTTGTACCTGATGTCTTTCCTATTTTCGTCGTGAAAAGACATCTACAAAGCCGTTTTAGTTATTGATTTCGCATTTTTAGGTATGCAAAAACTTTATATAGAAGACGAGATATAAAAATGTTTGGTAAGAAATTCGTCATAAAATCCACGAATCAGGACGAAAAGTGTGACCTAAAATGGATTACCGGGACAGAAAAATAATAGAGATTCTCAGTAAAGACTCAAGAACCCCCAACACTGAGATAGCTAAGAAGCTGGGGGTTAGCGAGTCCACCGTCCGAAAAAGGATAAAGGCCCTTGAGAAAAAAGGCGTAATTGAAAAATACTCCATAGTGATTAACCCGGCTAAAATGGGGTTCAACACCGTCGCCATAGTCGGCCTCGACGTGGAGCCCTCAAGGTTTCTCAACGTGGCCACCAAACTGACGGAATTCAAAGAAGTTAGATACGTGGCCACCTCTACCGGCGACCACATGATAATGATAGAGATCTGGGCCAATAACGGCAAAGAGCTTACCGAGATAATCTCAAATAAGATAGGCCGGATCGAGGGCATAAACCGGATATGCCCCTCCATAATCCTGGAGAAACTTAAGCTATAGCTTCACAGGGACCTTCTCTTTAAGCCTAATCTCATTACCCCTGAAGGCGGAGGCGTAGGCAAGTACCTCCACCCCCCCGGACGCCGCCTTTCTAAGGGCTCTGCTAAAATCCGGATCGGTGCCTTCGTTAGGGCGTAAAACCTCCGCATCTTCTCGCTGAATAATGAAAAGAACACAGGCCCGGTATCCATGCTTTTTGGCCATGAGGAGTTCCTCCATATGACGCCTTCCCCGAGTTGTGGGAGCGTCGGGGAACATGGCCGCCCCATTCTCAACAAGGGTGCAGGACTTAACCTCCATGAGGCATTTATCCTCGCCGTTCTCCAGGAGGAAATCAAACCTTGAGGTGCCGTATGTAGGCTCCGGCTTCACCTCATCATAGCCCTTAAACTCTGGGATTACGCCTGTCAGAAGACTCTCGTAGGTGAGACGGTTGGGCACCCTTGAGTCCACAACAACCCATTTCCCCTCATGCCTCAGAGCGAAGAGGTCGTAGGGGGTTTTTCTTTCTTTGCCTTTCTGGGGCACAAGAAGAACCTCCCTTCCCTGGACCAGGAGCTCTGTGAGACGCCCGGGATTTGGAAGAAAGCATAAAGTCGTTGCTTCATCCCTATCCACCAGGCATGAGAACCGTGTCAGCCTTTCTCTGAACCTCCCCCCAACAAGCTGCGGCACCTTCATTTTATCTTAATGGTTATAGCCTTTACGGGACAGACGGTTATGCACATACCACAGAACAGGCAAAAACTGGGCTCTTTAACAACGGCTTTTACGCCGCTGCTTTTTTCCTCATAGTCCCATATCTTGAAGCCTTTTGGACATACTTTACGGCATTTTTTGCAGCCGACACATTTCTCCTCATCAACCTTGAACTCGAACATTCTGCACCCACCAGACAGCTGAACCGGGAAGGACACAGCCTCATCCTCTGCAGGGCCATGACTCTACCCGATAAAGTGAGGATAAGTGCTCCGGACGGGATTCGAACCCGTGTCGTGGGAGTGAGAGTCCCACATGATTGGCCGGACTACACTACCGGAGCATTCGCATCCTTAAAGGGTTTTTTATCAAAGATAAAAATATTTCTACGTTCAGCCTTCGAGGGCGAAGTGGCTCTCTAGATCATACCAGTAGCCGTGGAGTTCAAGGGCGTCGATAATGAATTCCAGCCACTCTAGATGGTTCTTCTCTTCCTGAGCCAGCCCCTCAAAAACTCTTCGAAGACCAGGACCAGGATCGCCCATTCTGTCGGCTAGGGCCCTGTAGAAATCTATGGACTTCTTCTCCACCTCCATGGCTCTACGGACTATCTCCTTGTTCTCCTCAGGTACCTGGAGTTTAACCCCCATCCGCCTCATCCTGTCGAGGATCTCCTCCTTGTCAAGGCGGCTGCGTCCGGGTAGGGGAGACTCGGTTAGGGGGCCCTCTGCCTCAAGGGCTCTTAGCATGCCCTCCAGATACTCCCTGTGCCGCCTCTCTTCCTTGGCCAGGAATCCCAGGGTGAGTTTTCCATGGGGATTCTCCACCTTATCAACGGAGGCTCTGTAAAATTCCTCCCCCTTCCTCTCAACATCAATCCCCTCCCTTAATGCTTTGACAAGGAGTTCCCTATCCTTAGTGGAAGTCTCTGAGACCACAGTGCCACCTTACCATATATCTCTTTTGCTTCTCTCCACCAGCCTCTCCAGATCGCCGATGCACTTTTCGGGGACGACATCGCTGTGAGCGGCAAGAGCGCTGGCTATGCTCTTTGCCAGGAGAAAGATGGCGTGACGGTGCTCTGCCTTTGTTTTATGAATGTGGTGGGAGGCTATGTTTGCCTTGGCATAATCCTCGAAGTAGCACTTGGATACACCGTTATCCTGGAAGAACTTGCATATATACAGCAAGAACTGATGCATCTGGATAAGCTCGTCCTTATGCAATGCTATCGCCCTTATTATAATGGAACTCTGATATAAAAAGTTTCAGTGGTAAAAGAGGAGCCCTTAAACAGTTCTCAGCCTCCTCAGCTTTTGGTGCACGGTCAGATCTGGGCTCCATACCTCAACCCAGTCACCAGGTCCCCTCATACCCCTGCCGATCTGCTGCTGGAACTCTCTCCAAGCCAGGTCTCTGTAGAATTTCCAGAATCTTTCGTCTCCCAGCCTTCTGCGCATAACAGCGAAGAAAGGATCTTTAAGGCCGGGATAGGGATATTTCAGGAGAACGATGGATCGGCAGGAGTCGCCTGGCAGATCGATTCCCCTGTCTGTCTTCGTGCTGAACAGCAGATCCTCTTTTCCAAGCTTGAACAGGGCAATGGTTTCATCTTGGTCCATCTCCCTAATGAGGGCCTGGGTCGGCAGATATTGGTACTCATCGTCCTCGGGTAGGTACTGGTACGCATGGACCTGAACAAGGGTTGGTCTGTGGGCCTTCTCGATTATCCTCGAAAGCATCATCCAGTATCTGCGGCGGAATGTGTCTTCCCTCCAGTTCTGCCAGTTAACAGGCTTCTCCCAGCCAAGCCGCCGGAGATGGATCCTGCCCCTCATCCTCGGCTCCCCCTCCACATACTCAAACTCCTGGATGTTGTAGATCTCCCTTAAGACCTCAGGACTCTGAAGGGTAGCCGACATGAAGAGCAGTTTATCGGCGCTCCTCTCCATGAGATCCTTGAGGACCCTCGATGGATCGGCTATGAAAAAGTTAACCTCTCCTGGAGATGTATAGAAAAAGGCATCCTCCCTGTAGTTAAGCAGGTTCTCCAGCTTCATCTTAAGGTTCATGGAAAACTCGCTCCCCAGCACACCTAGAAAGTCCGAGAGATCCTTGAGATAGTCTTCCGGGAACCCCTGGATTTCTCCAAGGGTCCTGTTAGATGTGTTCTCAAGGAGCGCCTCGAACCCCTTTGAGGCGTTTTTCGCTTTTTTCCTGAGGATTGCAGCTTCCCCCGTTTTACCTCCCCTGTGGAGCTCTTTTATAGACTCCTCCGCCTCCCTCCTGAGGCGGGACAGCGTCCTATCTGTGAGTCTGGTTTTGCTGCTGAGGCTGTCCAGAAACATGTCCCCCTCATCGAAAACCTCAACCTCGACCCGGGGTTTCCGCCCCATAGCAGTGTCGGCGAACCACTTGGCGTTGTTATATACTACCACATCTCCCTCGACGTAGGCAGTGCTCTGGGCGTAGTAACCGCAGGGGGTTTTCCGCATGTAGATGTACTGCCGTCCAGCGATGGATGAGTAGCTCTGAAGTCTGAAGTCTCCTTCGTCTAACAAGGAGGATATTGTTGTAGGATAAATGGGGGACCAGTGCGGGCATCTCTTGGCTATCTTCCACCTGGGAATGCCTCTTCCGATTGGCATGGTGCACACCAGGGATCTGTGGCTGCACCTGAAGCCCCTATCTCTGTGCCTGAGGCATGGAAAGTTGTCCCTTCCCTTAAGAACCCTGATCCTCAGCGGGCTTTCTTGGACGACGATTTTCAGCCGCTCTTCATAGTCCCTCCTGTACTGCTCCTGAAGAGCCTTAACCGGAACGTTAATCACCCCCCTCCCCAATGCCCCGCATACTGTCGCCGCTATTATGGACTTACCGCTACCCACACCCCCTTTCAGCATCACGACATTGCTCGAATCAAAGGCCTCCAAGACCTCGTCTACCACCTCCTCCTGGGTCTTGCCGCTGCTGAGAACCCACGGCTCTACAGGTTTGCCATCCGAAGAATAAAGCCCCCACACCATCTACTACCCCTTACGGCCCCCTCAAATATAAATAATAGGGGAGAGCGCGGAAAATGTGATACATGAACAAGGTGCTGCGCCGCATCGAGCTCCTCGGAGGACGGAGCATAGAGGTGGTAAGAGGGGACATCACCATGGAAGAAGTGGATGCCATAGTTAATGCGGCCAATTCTCGTTTGCAGCACGGAGGAGGCGTCGCCGGGGCCATAGTGCGCCGAGGCGGCAGGATCATCCAGGAGGAGAGCAACGAGATCGGCTATGTTAGGGTGGGGGACGCCGCGGTGACCGGGGCCGGCAGGCTGCCGTGCAAGAAGGTAATACATGCCGTTGGCCCTATGTGGGGAGAAGGAGGAGAGGAGGAAAAGCTCAGAGATGCCGTGGAGAGTAGTCTGCGTTTGGCCCACATTCACGGCTTTGAGAGCCTCTCCATGCCCGCCATAAGCTCAGGCATCTTCGGCTTCCCAAAAGATAAATGCGCGGAGATCCTGTTCTCCACTGTCCTCAGATTCTTCGAAAACAACCCAGAAAGCAACCTAAGAAAAGTGCGCTTCTGCAATATAGACCAAGAAACTTGCAGCCACTTCACAAGGGAGTTTGACGGCAGGTTTCAGGAAAGGCTGAAATAAAGCCTTCCCTCACCACTCTACCTCTATCTCGTATTCTAATGGGTCGCGAAGCCCGTTAATCTGAAATGCCTCTATCCTCTCTCTGCATGTCCCGCAGACACCGCATGCCTTCTCCCCTCCCTTATAGCAGGACCATGTGTCGGCGAAGGGCACCCCAAGCTCGCGGCCCAGGGCCACTATCTCCGCCTTGGTTTTATGGACAAAGGGAGCCACGACCTCCAGGCGGGGGTTGTCACAGGCGAGCTTGGCCGTTACGTTGACGCTCTCCACGAATTCCCACCTGCAGTCAGGATAAATGGCCCTGTCGTTGTAGTGGGCAGCGTAAAACACCTTCTCTGCCCCAATATTCACCGCGTATCCCAGGGCGATGTTCAGCATTATGGCATTCCTATTCGGGACTATTGTTATTTTCTGGCTCTCATGGGTGTAGTGCTCCTCCGGGACCTCTATTCCATGGTTTGTCAGGGCTGAGGAGGCCAACAGCTCTCTGATGCCGCTTATATCAACCACTAAGTGCTTCACTCCCAGGTTCCTACATGTCTTCCTGGCACACTTCAGCTCCTTACCGTGCCTCTGCCCGTAGTCAAAGCTGAGGGCATGGATGCTGTAGCCCTGATGAAGCGCCCAGTAGAGCAGGATCGTGGAGTCAAGACCTCCTGAAATAATAACAACACCCTTAACGCCCTTTTCCCCCGGCATCGCTGAAAGGCTCCCCACGCTTTACTCTCTGGACTTGTTTTTCAGCCTGCCGTGTCTCCTGTCTATCTCGTCCATCTGATCCAGCATCTTCCGTATGGCTGTTCTTATGGCGTCGCTCTGATTAACGAATTTTTTATCTCTACCGACATGCTCCATCATGTCGTCGTAGAGCTCCTTGGGGATGTCCACCGTCACCTTGGGCAAAAGTATTCCTCCAGTATTCCATGGGGAAGGGAATGTATATAAAATTTATGAGCCCGGGGCAGGCTTAGATGTACCGAAGCACCTCCGCGTATTTCTCAGTCTTAGAGATCTCCCCCTCCGACTGAATCAGCCATGTCATCCAGCAGAGCTCTATCGCCCTGTATCCTGTTCGAGAAGCTAAGTCATGAACGGCCCTGATGAATTCAAGATCCTTCTCCACCCTGGGCTCTCCCGCCTCCTCGAGGATCCCGTTTATCACTCTTTTCACGATCTTATCCGGCATAACTGTGTCCACCCCTCCCATCATCCTAAGATATTGAAGGGTGTTTATCCCCACACCCCTGATCTTGCCGATAGGGTCTCTGGTCCACCGCCTAAGCTCGACTCCACGCGCCCAATGCCTGAGGGCGGCTCTTTCATCCATACCCCCATCTACGAGCCCGGCCAGATATGCTGCCACCTCCTTGGCCACGGCCCAGGACCTCCTGTTCTTCCAAACTCTCTGAAGCTCCTCTGTTGGCTCCCGGGACAGATCCCCTAGGGTATGGACCCTGTTTTTCTCCACAAACTCCTCCCGGAACTCCATGACCTTTGGGACGACCGTCTGGAAGTAGTTTAGCCCTATCGAGGTGAAGGCGGCGTCCACAACCATGAGGACAACGCTTCCCCCCAGCGCTCTGTGGCGAGGCACCTAGAGCAGAGCTCGTGAACCTCCGGGACTTTCTCCATGTATCGCCCTATGATCTCTTCGACCGTCACGGCAGTTTTTTAACCCTTTAAACGGTTAAAATTTTTCCGCCCGAACCGGCTTTTTCCCTCTCTGAGACGATGGAATGCCTGCCAATGGAAACGGCTCCAAAGATATCGTAAAACTTAAATACTAGTAGCAGAAATTTTCCTATCGCCTATGGGAGGAAAAATACTTCTTTTATTCATCCCATAGGTCCCCTCCCCTATTCTCACACGGGCAAAAACTATTTATTTTAATCTTCCCAACTAATGAAAGGGTCCCATCCCTCAGTGCGGGTCCGTGGTCTAGGGGTTATGACGCCACGCTTACAACGTGGAGGTCGGCGGTTCGAACCCGCCCGGACCCACTTCGAGAGGAACAGTCATGTGGAGGGATATAGAAGAATATTTCGAGGGTTATCCCTCACAAAAAAAAGTTGCCCTCTACCTCCTGCGTAGAGGGTTTCAAGTGGGGGAGGATGGAAGAATAAGGAGCGGCGGGGTGGCCATTCCTCACGCCCAGATAGCCAAAGAGTTAGGCATTGACCGCCGTACCGTGGACGTGGCTGCTCTGAGGATCCTGAAAAACCCAAGGCTCAAGGAGATATATCAGAGCCTGCAGACCATAGCCTACCTCGGCGACACGGCCAGATACCTCGGCCTCGGGGTTGTGATAATCTCCGTGGAGGACGCCAGCCGACCTGGGATAATAGGGGCCGTGGCCAGCAAGATAGCGGAGCACGGCATAGCCATAAGGCAGGCGATTGCCGATGACCCCTACCTTACGGACAACCCAAAGTTCACAGTCATAGCGGACGGAAAGATCCCCGGAGACCTCATAGAAGACCTCAAGAGGATAAAGGGCGTGAAGAACATCACCATCTATTGATCCAGCTCTGGATCTCCTCGTGGAGGGCCTTATATCTCTTTATAGCTGGATGACCGTCTCCCAGGATCTTCCTAAATTTATCAATGCTCTCCTCGAAGGTGAGATGTCTGCTGCCCAGCACCAAATTGTCCGCGTATGCAACTATTTTTTCCTCCGGCGTAACAGGGACAAAATTCCTGGCGGGGAGCCCCATCTTAACTGCCTCCTCCCGCGGGATCCCTGCGCCGATATGCCGCTCTATGGCTCTGACGACCTCCTCCCTAGCACCGAGCTCCCTGGCCATCTCTGCACCAACTACCGCGTGCTCTATGCCGTTGGTCTTACACCTGCCGATGTCGTGGAGCAGGGCGGCCTCGCGTATAACATCCATGTCCACATTCACCTTAACCCTGGCCGCGATATCGAGGGCTTTTTCTAAAACAGCGAGGCAGTGCTTTACCACCCACCTGGAGCATCCGATTTTCTCCAGGTCCTCCGGACCAAAACTAGCCATTCCCTATTTCCTTTTTGAGCCTGCTTATCTCCTCCTCCAGGCTCATAACGGTGCTCTGGTTGTCGAAGTACTCCATCAACCCCTGGCACTGCGGGCACTTGAACTCGTACTCGCTGGCTATGTCGAAGGGGATCTTGGAGTTATCGTTTTTACAGAAGAAGAAGATATTCGAGGTCTCAAATTCGAGCTTCTTGGTAAGCTCCTCGAGGATGCGTCTCTTCCTCTCTGTGAGGATGTCGTATATCCTCTCCAGGTCCAGCCTCCAGGTGTATATGTACCAGCCGATCTCCCTGTCCTTTGTTCTTGTATACGAGGCCAGCCTGTAATCGTAGAGCCTGTAGAGGATCTTCCTGACAACATTGAGCTTTATTCCTGTCTGCTCCGCTATCTCCTCGTCGGTGGCCTCGTCATCGCTGAGAAACCTCACGACCTCAAGGCCTTCCTCACCGATGATTTCCTGCAAAAACTGACGGGCCTCCGAATCACTGAGAATTGACTTACCATTGTTCACCGAATCTCCTCCTCTACTATATCCAAAATATTAACATTTTAAAATCCTTTTTGACCTCTTCGACGGCACAACCCTGTATCTCCCACCGAATTCTTTACGCAGTTCTCGGCCCCGGTACAGCCTGTCCAGGAAGACCGCCAGTGCGCTCACCTCGCTGTGGGGCTGGTTTGTAATCGCCACGTTGTAATCCGCCTCCCCGAATACTTCGCCCGGCACCTTCTCAGCCCCCACGATGACGAGGATGTCCTTGTCTGCACTCCTTATCTCCTCTATCACATCATCCACAGGGAGCCCGTACATCGTGAGATGAACCTTCAGCCCATCCCACTTCTTCATGTAGGGCCTCCATTTCACCGGCTTTATGAAGAAGTCTCCCCCCCAGCGCTCCACCACATCCTTGACGCTTTCCTCAACCCTTTCGTCGAGGGTGTCCATGACCATGCCCGATGCCCCGAAAGCCCTGGCGGTGAGGGCAACATGGGTGGTTACCCTTCTATCCCTTAATGGACGGTGACCCAGCCTCAGGACAACGACCTTCATTTTCCCTGGGCCTCTTTTATTTCATCGCCGCGATACCTGGAAACTATGTCTCTGGTCCGCCCCTTCTTACCCTTCCCCTTGAACCTGGTATCGATAAGTCTCAGGGCCTCAAGCTTATCTAGGGCTCGGTAGAACTTGGTATAGCTCTGCCCTGTCCTGGCTTTGTAGTCCTTATACAGAACCCCAGAGGCGGCCTCCCCTTTCTCAGCTATGAGCTTTACCAGGAGGAGTTCTTCTTCGCTCAGGGATGACAACACCTCTCTTAAGGCGACAAGCCTGGAGCCCTCGAAGGCCTTCTCCACATGCCGGGGCTTTATCTTCCTGCTGCCTTCGAGCTCGGCGTTGATGGCGCTCTTCCTCAGAAGTTCTATTCCCATCCTGAGGTCGCCGTGAGTGAAGGCATAGTCAGCTATCATATCCACAACTTCCTCCGGGACAACACCGGGGTTGAAGCCTTCTTTTACACGGCTCTTCAGGATCTCCAGGATCTCCCCCGCCTTGTAGGGCTGGAAAAAGATCTCGTATGGGCGATAGATTGAGCTGACCTTCAGATCCAGCTTGTATGAGTAGCCGATATCGGAGAGGATGCCGAAGACGGCGGTCTTGGCTCCTGGATAGACCTCGTGAGCCCTCAGGAGGTCGTATATTATATCGTTGGCGTGTCTGTCGTAGAAGAGATAGTTCATGTCGTCAAGGGCCACCACCAGGCTCTTGTCCTCCTTCTCCAGCTTCCTGAATATTGCCGCATATATCCTGGGGAAGGGAACGCCCGTCTCCGGGGGGAGGTGCCCCACAACCTTCTTGTGGATCTGCGAGAAAACAGAGAATTTGCTGGTGTGGATCTGGCAGTTCACATGTACACACACCACCCGGGAGGTTACCTCCTCGACCTTTGAGAACATGAGCCTGACGGCCGTGGTCTTACCTGTGGCAGGAGCCCCGGTTATCCTTGTGTTCATTGCCCTGCCCCCTCTTACCGCAGGCTTCAGACAGTACTCAATCTCACGGAGCTGAGAGTCTCTAAAGTTAAAGTCCCTGGGGATATAGTCAAAGTCGAATACCCTCTCGTCTTTGAATAAACTCTCTTCCTCCATGAGGTGGTCCTCAAAGAAACGCCCCATGGATTTAAAAGTTGGTGCTTGAGGGTATAAAGTTTTTGAGGTGAGAGGAGGCGGAGAGGGGGTAAGAAATAGAGCCTCTCCTCACCATCAGCTTGTTGCCTCAGCCACCTGGACGCAGCTGACTTCCTGCA
>JALUUU010000043.1 GCA_027021185.1 archaeon
CGAATTAGGGGCCAAGGTGGCGAAAAACCTCCACTGCCACTTTTCGGAGATAGAGTACACGGAGAAGGGGGAGAGGCGGCACCTCATCCTGGGGGAGAAGGACTCCCCTCCCTACCGTCCCCTGGCTGAGGAGATAGCATACGGGGGCTGGGGGCCCACAATCATCTCTGAGTCCCCCTTGATAGACCAGGACGCGTTGAAGATGAAAGGGATTCTTGAGGATATCATGGGGAAATGAGGGTTATAAAGATAAAGAGCCCGACGAGGGATCAGAGGGTTCCCCCTGGGCAGCGGGTGACCAAGAAGTGGCCTGTCCTCCATTACGGCGGGGTCCCCGAGATAGACGTCGACAGGTGGAGATTCACCGTTAAGGGGCTGGTGGAGAAGGATCTGAGTCTAACCTATTCGGAGTTCAGGGCTCTGCCCAGAATAAGGGTGCTGTCGGATATTCACTGCGTGACAGGCTGGTCCAGGCTGGATAATCTGTGGGAAGGGGTGAGCGCCCGCACCATAGGAGATCTGGCCGGCGTTAGAGGGGAGGCGAGATACGCTATCGTCCGCTCTGATGGGGGATACACCACAAACCTGTCCCTGGAGGACTTCTTCCAAGAGGACGTGTTGTTTGCTTTTAAACACGACGGCGAGGAACTGGCCCCAGAGCATGGCTATCCCCTTAGGCTTGTGGTTCCACGACTCTACTTCTGGAAAAGCGCTAAGTGGGTTACCGGGGTGGAGTTCAGAGACTCAGACATCCCCGGGTTCTGGGAGTCCCGGGGGTATCACAACAGGGGTGATCCCTGGAAGGAGGAGAGATTTGGAAGATGAATAGATTGGCGAGAGAGAAGAGCCCGTATCTTCTCCAGCACGCAGATAACCCAGTGGACTGGTATCCCTGGGGGGAGGAGGCCTTTGAGAGGGCGCGTAAGGAGGATAAGCCGATTTTCCTGTCCATCGGATACTCCACCTGCCACTGGTGCCACGTCATGGCCAGGGAGTCTTTTGAGGACCCTGAGGTGGCGGAACTGATGAACGAGGTCTTCGTGTGCATCAAGGTGGATAGGGAGGAGCGCCCTGACATAGACGAGACCTATATGCAGGTGTGCCAGATGCTCACCGGCAGCGGAGGCTGGCCCCTCACCATAGTGATGACTCCCGATAAGAAGCCTTTTTTCGCCGGGACCTATCTGCCTAAGAAGGGGCGCCTCGGGCGCATGGGCATGGTGGAACTGATAAACGCTGTGAGGGAGCTCTGGGAGAACCGTAGGGAAGACGTTCTTTCGTCGGCGGAGAAGATCGCCGGGGTGCTGAGGAGGGCGGGGGAGGTCTCTCCAGGAGAAGAACTGGATGAGGATGTTCTTGACGAGGCCTACCATGGCCTTGTGGATAGGTTTGACCATGAATACGGCGGCCTTGGGGATGCGCCGAAGTTTCCCATGGCAACGAGCCTCATGTTTCTTCTTCGTTACTGGAAGAGGAAGAAGATGAGGAAGGCCCTGGATATGGTGGTCAAGACCCTAAGGGAGATGAGGAAGGGAGGGATCTACGACCATGTGGGCCATGGATTCCACAGGTACTCCACTGACCGCCGCTGGCTTCTTCCCCACTTCGAGAAAATGCTCTACGACCAGGCGTTGCTGGCCGCGGCGTACATAGAGGCCTATCAGGAGACAGGTGACGCCGTCTTTGGCAGGACCGCTAGGGAGGTCTTCGCCTATGTTCTGAGGGACATGAGGAGCCCGGAGGGGGGTTTTTATTCCGCTGAGGACGCTGAGAGCGGCGGCAAAGAGGGAGGCTTCTACCTGTGGAGCCTTGACGATGTCTATGAGGTCCTGGGTAGGGAAGACGGGGAGCTTGTTGCGTGGGTCTATGGCTTGGAGGAAGATGGCAACTTTCTGGAGGAGGCTACTGGCAGGAAAACTGGCAAAAACATCCTGCACCTGAGGATGTCTCTCTCCAGGGCTGCCTCGGAGAGGGGGATAAAGGAAGATGAGCTGAGGAGGCGCCTTGAGGATGCTCTTAAAAAGCTTTTCAGCGCCAGGGAAAGCAGGACCAGGCCGGGGAAGGATGATAAGATCCTGGCTGACTGGAACGGGCTGATGATAGCGGCCCTGGCTAAGGGCGCGCAGGTCTTCGACGACCCCAGATACGTTGAGGCCGCTGAGAAGGCGGCTAGCTTCCTATTCGAAAACATGACCACAGAGGAGGGCAGGATTCTTCACAGGTATCGTGATGGAGAGGCGGCCATCCCAGGGTACCTAGACGACTACGCCTATGTCATCTGGGGGCTCCTGGAGCTGTACGAGGCCACCTTTCGCTGGGATTACGTGAGGCAGGCCCTCCGCCTCAACGAGGTGTTGCTGCGGCATTTTTGGGACGACGAAGCGGGGGGCTTCTTTTTCACCCCAGACGACGGCGAGGATCTATTGATGCGGAGAAAGGCGGCTCACGACGGCTCCCTGCCCTCTGGTAACGCCGTGGCCATGCTTAACATCCTCCGCTTGGCGAAGATAACGGCTGAGAAGGACCTGGAGGAAAAAGCGGCGGATATGGTCAGAGCCTTCTCCAGAGAGGTCTCACGCTCTCCCGTGGGACATCTATTCTTCCTGGCTGCGCTGGACTTTGCCCTAGGCCCCACCTATGAGATCGTGATAGTGGGGGCTAGGGAGGATAAAACTACTAGGGAAATGCTCCATGGTCTGCGGGGCAGGTTTCTTCCCAGAAAAGTCGTTGTATTGCTTACTGAGGATGTCGCGGATCTCCCTGCTTTTCTCGGGGAGCTGCAGAGGAATCACAGCGGCGGAACATCTGCCTATCCATGCAGGGGCTATGTCTGCGAGAGGCCCGTGAAGACATGGAAGGAGCTGATGAGGGTCCTCGACTGATATTGGCTATAGGAGCCTTGTTACGGCAAAGACATCCTCTCCCAGGTGGTGAAGGGTTGGGTGCCTGGAGATGTCTAAGGTGGTGTCCATGGCGCCTTTCACTGCGACGCATCTGAGAGCCTCGCCGACGAACAAGGTGTGATCGCCGCAGTCCACGGTGTTTATTACCCTGAGCTCTATGCTGGCGAAGCACTCTTTAATTAACGGGACGGAGACCCTCTGTGCCTGTTCCTTTGTAAGGCCGAAGGAGCTGAATTTGTCCGTGTCTCTTCCGGAGGTGCTTCCGCACAGCTTAACAGTCTCGAGGAGACCCTTGTCGGGGATGTTGATAACGAACTCTCCCCTCTCTGATATGAGCTCATGGGTGAAGCAGTTCTTAGAGACGGCGACGCCTATCACCGGGGATCCATGGGCCAGAGGGGTGCTCCAGGCCAAGGTCATGACGTTGTCCCTTCCTTTTGCCCTGCTCGTCAGGAGTATCAGGGGGGAGTGGTTTATGAGCCTCCTTGCCTTCCACAGGTCTATTTCCTCTTTCATGGGACGCCCTTGGCACAGAGGGATATTTATATTTATTTTCAAATAATGAATAAGGAATGAGGAATGCCTGCAGACGCTGTTTTTGACGGAGATAGGGAAGCAGAGGGGCCGTGGGGATGAGCAGGACCCGAATCGACGGTCTCCGGGAGTTGATAGTGGATCTAGGCTTGGCGGGCGCCCTAGTGTCAAAGCCCGAGAACGTGTATTACTTCACAGGAGTATACCCCATAGAGAGCACCTTCCTGATCGTTCCCAGGGATGGTGATCCATGCATCCTAGTGGCCCCCTCCAGCTATAATGAGGCGAGGGAGAAGGCCGAGGTTGAGGTGGTGATGGGGGACCTTGAC
>JALUUU010000044.1 GCA_027021185.1 archaeon
TCAGGGGGGAACCTGTTTGGAGTTTTGTCCTTCATGCGGGAGTTTTATGCTTCCCCAGAGTAAGGGGAGTAAAGCTGTTTTAATATGTAGAGGATGTGGACACACTGCTGACAAGTTCAGGGCCGAGGAGTACAAGATCACCGAGAGCGTCCACCACAGGCACGGGGAGATCCTCGTGGTGGAGGAGGACAGGAAAAAGCAGCCCGAAAGGGATAGGCGATACTTGGTAGACCTGTACGGCAACGGAGTGTCGGAGGTGGAGGAGTAAGGGGAGGCCTCTCTACTTCAGCACGGCTCCCTCGTCGGCGGAGCTGACGAGGCGCTGATATACCCGGAGGTACCCCTTCTTAATCTTTTCTTTGGGCGGCCTCCACTCCTTTCTTCTTTTCTCGAGCTCCTCCTCATCCACCAGGAGGTCCAGCCTTCTCTCGGGGATGTTTATTCTTATGGTGTCTCCCTCCCTGACCAGGGCTATGGGCCCTCCCTCGGCGGCCTCAGGGGATACGTGTCCTATGCACGGCCCGTGGGTGCCCCCTGAGAACCTGCCGTCGGTCACCAGGGCGACTTTCTCCCCCAGCCCCATGCCTATGAGCATGGATGTCGGGGAGAGCATTTCCCTCATCCCTGGGCCGCCCTTGGGTCCCTCGTATCTGATTATGACCACGTCTCCCTCATTTATCTCGCCTCCGCCTATGGCCCTGACGGCATCCTCCTCGGAGTCGAATACCCTGGCGGGGCCCTCGTGGCGGTGCATCTCCTCCTGGACGGCCGTCTGCTTCACCACCGAGCCTTTGGGGGCTAGGGCGCCGTAGAGGATAGCTATGCCCCCCTCGCTGTGCATGGGGTTGCTGAGGGGCCTGATGACCTCCTCTCTGTACACCGCCGCCCCGGAGATGTTCTCCTTGATGGTCTTCCCTGTGACGGTGATGCAGTCGTTGAGCATGTCCTGGAGCCTCTTCATGACCGCCGGCACCCCTCCGGCCTCGTCCAGGTCACGCAGGCTGTAGGGCCCGGCGGGGCGGAGGTCGCATAGATGGGGGGTTGACCTGCTGAGCTCGTCAAAAACCCCGAGCTCCAGTTTGACCCCGGCCTCTCTGGCGATGGCGGGGATGTGGAGGACGGTGTTGGTGCTCCCCCCCAGGGCCAGGTCAACCCTGATGGCGTTCTCGAAGGCCTCCCTGGTCATTATCCTGGAAGGGGTAAGGTTCTTCTCCACCAGTTCCATGAGCTTCATTCCGGAGCGCTTGGCCAGCCTGACCTTCCTCGCATCAACTGCGTGGGTCGTGGCGCATGTGGGCAGGGACAGCCCCAGGGCCTCGGTGACGCAGGCCATGGTGTTGGCGGTGAACATGCCGGCGCAGCTGCCGCATCCCGGGCAGGAGCGGTTCTCTATGGCCTTGAGCTCCTCTAGGGTTATCTCCCCTGCCTTGTACCTGCCGACCCCCTCGAAGGCCCCCTTGACGAGGTCGATGCTCTCCCCCTTGAAGCTCCCGGGCATCATGGGCCCGCCGGTCACGACGATGCTGGGGATGTCTATCCTGGCTATTGCCATCAATGATCCTGGAACGATCTTGTCGCAGCTCGCCACGATGGCGAAGGCGTCCAAGCGGTGGGCCTCCACCATGACCTCGATGCTGTCTGCTATCACCTCCCTCGAGGGAAGGGAGTACTTCATCCCCGCATGGCCCATGGCTATGCCGTCGCATATGCCTATGGTTCCGAACTCGAAGGCCGTTCCCCCGGCGAAGGTTATGCCGGTCTTCACGGCGTTGGTTAGGCTGCTGAGGTGGGCATGGCCTGGGCAGAGCTCGTTGAAGGTGTTGACAACCCCCACGAGGGGGCGCTCGAGCTCCTCGTCTGTGTAACCCATGGCCTTGAAGAGGCTCCTGTGAGGGGTCCTCTCCACGCCTTTCTTGACGTCATCGCTCCGCATGACCTAGAGTCCCCTTCTCCGTCCATAAATATTTTTTGAGGATAATCGAGGCCAAATACCCGGGGATCGGCATGCTCGACAGGGAAGAAATAGTCAGGGCCCTTGAGCACTTCAACAGGTACCACTCCCCCGAGGCGGTGGCTGAGCTGGTCTCCGCGAGCAGCGGCGGGTTCTCCGTGAGGTTCTGCGGGCCCTTCGTCTTGAGCTGCTGCCTTGACGAGTATTTCGAGGACCTCAAGTATGACCTCCTCAGAATAGCGGGAGAAGGGGTGGAAGTGGATGTGGAGGAGGTGAGGAGATTGAAGGGGGAGTGCTTCCTGGTTAACTACAGGTTGGGTTAGGTTAGGGTCACGTGGAAGGAGCAGTACTTGCTCCCGGCGGTCTTGGAGTCTCTTCTCTGGATCGGCGTTCCCAGCACTGTTCCGAAGAACTCTATGTCGTATATGCATATCAGCGGACCGAAGGTCTCGGCGGACTTGGAGAATAAGCAGTTGTAGACTTTTATAAGCCCCTCCGACTCGTCGAACTCCATGTAGTATCCCATGTCGTTGGCGAACTGGATGAGGATGTCTATCTTCTCCCGGATGGGTTTCCCAGCCATCTTCTCCAGGACCCTCTGGGCGTTTTTCCTGGCGATGCTCCTAATCATCTCCCTCATCTTCTCCTCTCCCTGGGTGTCGATGACCTCCTCGATAACCCACTTGAGGAAGTTCTCGTAGGCCTTGGGGAAGAGGAGCTCGGCCTTCTCAGTGAGGGAGTAGATGTACTTGGGCCGCCCCATCCCGACGTTGATCTTTCTTTTCTTGACTAGGTCATCCCTCTCCAGAATCATGAGGTGCTGTCTCGTGGCGGTGGGCGAGATGTTGAGTTTCTGGCTTAGCTCGTCAATCGGATACTCTTCTTTCTTCAGTATCTCCAGGATCTCCCTCTTCGAATCTTTCATGGACCACCCCTTTCCCGATTATATAACTTTCTATAGTTTTAACATGGTAAAGTATAAAAATAAATAAAGGCGTAGCTATCACTTTAATTTATATATGGCTACGCCCTTAGGAGATGTGATATGGCAGAGAAGATCCCCGTTGATGTTAGCACCCTCTATGAGGGGGAGAGAATAAGGACAGATGCTGCTTATGTTGACCTGGGAAACCCGGGAAAGACCGGCGTTGAGCTGGTGAGGGTCAGGCCCTCGGAGGAGATAGAGGAGGGAGTCGTCCTAATCGGCCCTGATCTGGAGGACATGGTTGAGGGCGGTATTTATCCCCTGGCTATCATGGTGGAGGTGGCTGGGGAGAAGCTGGAGGAGGACCTGGAGGGCGTCTTCGAGCGCCGCATCCATGATTTCTGCAACTATATCCAGGGCTTCATGCACCTCAACTCTCGGGACATGGTGCGCTGCAGGATAAGCAAGGAGTCCGTGGAGAAGGGCCTCAGGCTCAAGCACGTAGGCCAGGCGTTGATAGACCTCTTCAAGAAAGAGTGGAAGCCCATCGAGAAGGTGAGGGTCACCATCTGCACCGATGAAAGCAAGGCAGGGGAGATCCGTCAGGAGGCCAGGAAGATCTTCGACGAGAGGGATGCACGCCTCAGAAATCTCAGGGACGAGGACGTGGACACCTTCTACGGCTGCGTCATGTGCCAGAGCTTCGCCTCCAAGCAGATGTGCGTCATATCCCCAGAGCGCACACCGGGCTGCGGCTCCATCTCGTGGCTCGTGGCGAGGGCGGCAGTCAAGGTAGGGGAGGACAGCTCCATCTTCGAGATCCCCAAGGGCAAGCTCCTGGACCCTGAGAAGGGAGAG
>JALUUU010000045.1 GCA_027021185.1 archaeon
ATCTCCTTAGTCGTCTGTCTGCCCTTCTCCCCAGTGGATATTATTCTGCCCTCCCCGTCGTAAAGCATGGCGCCGCTTCTTCCTTCCACATAGCTCCTGATTATTTTATATTTTCTGCCGTCGGCGTTGAAGACTAATGATACCCGCATCCCCTCTTTTTCTCCTCCCCGCCTGACGAGCTCATCTATCCTAACCCTGCTTGGGGTCTCCCTAAAAAGGGCATAACCTATCGCCTCTAGAATGCTGGTTTTCCCTGAGCCATTGTCCCCCACTATTACAGTTATTCCCTCGTCAAATCTGATCCGGGTATTTTTGTGAGAACGAAAGTTCCCGAGTTCAAGCTCCTCCAGAATCACTTGTAGGCCTCCAGGCGGGCCTGCTCTTTTTCAGGGCTTTCTTTTTTCTTCTTTGGAGCTGGAGCCCAGGAATCGTAAAATTCCCTGACCATGTTCCTTGCAGAGTCTATATTGCCCGTGGAAAGAGCTTCAAACAATGCGTAGGCAAAGTCTCTTTCTGATCCTGGATGGTCCTCCATGGCCTCAGCGATGAGCTCTTTTAGGCTGATGGGTTTCTCCTCTGTCTCCACCTCCATCTCAGTACGTTTTCTATGGATATCCAGGTACAGGGCCTCGCTTAGCTCCCTAAGCAACTCCTGGTATAACCTATTGTACTCGTGAGGCTCAGCCGAAACAGTCAGCCGAACCACAGGTCTCCTTTGAGTACTGATCATCTCCTTTATCGTGGGTATGTCGCCTATGGATGCTATTTCAGCCTTGATGAAGGGCCTTATTTTGAGGTCGATCTTTTTTACACTGAATTCGTCGGTGTCAACTATGTAGAAACCCTTTCCCTGGGTCTTCCAATCCCGGAGTTCGTCAATCCTCCACATCTCCATGGAGCCGGGATAGGCGATCACTCCTTCTCCGAAGTTATCCAGTATCCTCTTATGAATATGACCAAGGGCGTAGTAGTGGAATCCCCGGGGCAGATCACCTATTTTTATCTCATGCTCCAGGGGGAAGTACTTGTCAATCCCCTGATGCATCAGGAGTATGCGTTTCTCATAGGAGGCCGCTTTTTCAGCGAGGGCTTTCAAATTCTCGACTAAGGCTTTTGCATGTATCTTTGAGTGATAGGGAAGGCCGCATACATATACTCCTCGGAATACCCTTGAAGGGTTCCTGGGAGTTAGGAATTCAATACTCCTGTAGAGCCTGTGGGGCGGAATAGCTCCCCGGCGCAGGAGGACATCGTGATTCCCTGCTATGGCGAAAACTTTTATACCTTCATCGCTCAGCCTATCCAGGGCCTTCATGACCTCAAGCATCGCCCGGATATGGGGGCGGGGGCTGTCAAAGAGATCACCCGAGTGGACGACAAATTCGCACTCGGCAGAGATTATTTTATCCACGGCCTCGTGAAATCTTCGGTAGAAGTCTTCTTCCCTCTCGTCGAGGTTGTACTGACGGTAGCCTAGATGGGTGTCTGCCAAGTGGGCGAAGAGCATGTTAATGCCTCCCGGGGTTTAGGATTTAACTTTTTACCTTGCCCAACCTATCTTTCCTCTGAAGAAAAAGAGCTTTATCCTAGGGCACGGGAAAAGTAATTTATGGCTGAAACGCCGTTCCGCGATTTAGCGGAGGTGTGCGAAAAAGTAGCATCCACGCCGAAGAAGCTTAAAAAGATCTCTCTTCTAGCCGCTTTTCTAAAAAGACTCGACGAGGATGAGATCAGTCCTGCCGTTGATTTTCTTCTAGGAAAAGGATCTATGGATGTAGGTTATGTGACTGTGAGGACAGCGGAGGAAGGAAGGCAACGAGCCCTGGACGAGGGGCCTCTTAGCATCATGATGGTTAACAAGATATTTAGGGAGATGGCCCATGCCCGAGGAAAATCGTCCAGAAAAAAGAGAGAAAACCTGCTCCAGGGTCTTCTGGGCCGATGTGAGGCCCTGGAGAGGAAATATATTATGAGGAGCCTCCTGGGGGAGATGCGGATAGGGGTGAGCGAAGGTATCTTACTGGAGGCCGTTGCCGAAGCCTCTGGAATGGAAGCTTCGCTTCTCAGGAAGAAGCTCATGTTTTTCCCAGACCTAGGATACCTGGCACGAGTTGTCCTCTCCGAGGGAAGGCCTGGTTTATCCAAGATATCTCTGCAGTTATATACGCCTCTTAAGCCGATGCTAGCTGAGATGGCTCACGACATCACGGAGCTGTCCGCCCTAGGTGGCTATGCCCTGGAGTACAAATACGACGGCGCCAGGATACAAATCCACCGCGGAGAGGGGATAAAAATATTCTCCAGACGCTTAAAGGAGGTCACAGAGAGTCTTCCCGAGATAGTGGAGTTAGCCGCAAAAATCAGGGCCCCAGAGTATATAGTTGAAGGGGAGGTCGTGGCCGTGGATAAAAGAGGAAAGCCCATGCCTTTCCAGGATCTTATGAGGCGATTCGGTCGGCGCCATGGCGTCGGGGAAATGAAGGAGAAGCTCTCCCTTAAGTTGTACCTCTTCGATGTTCTCTACCTAAATGACGCTGTTTTGGTGGATGAGCCGTATTCAAAGAGATGGAGCATACTGGAGAAGATAGCTCCCGGAGATATCCTGGCCAAGAGAATCGTCCCAAAGGACCTGGGTGAGGCGGAGAGGTTCATGGAAGAGGCACTTGCGGAGGGACACGAGGGAATAATGGCAAAAGCCCTTGACAGCCCGTATCTCCCCGGGAAGAGAGGCAAGAAATGGCTCAAGGTCAAAAAGAGCGAGACCCTGGACGTTGTTATTGTAGGAGCGGAATGGGGGCATGGGAGACGCAGGGGATGGCTCAGCAACTATCACTTGGCAGTTAGAGACACGTCAAAGGGCGGTTACGCCATGGTGGGGAAAACCTTCAAAGGGCTGACCGATGAGGAGTTTGAAGAAATCACGAAAGAGCTCCTTGAGCTTAAGTTATCGGAGACCAGAGGCACGGTCTTCGTGAAGCCTAAGCTTGTTGTCGAGGTTGCCTTTGACGAGATCCAGAAAAGCCCGCGATATCCTTATGGCTATGCCTTGAGATTTGCCAGAATAAAGAGGATTCGCAGGGATAGAAGAGCTGAGGATGCGGATACATTGGAGCGTCTCAGCCGCCTCTTCAAAATGCAGATCCGCTCCCGGCAGGAAACTTAAATATTTTTGCAATGTTAGGGTTTCCTTCGTGAATTGAAAATGAAAATCAAAATCAAGGCAGACGAGCTGATTAACATCCTGATCCAGAAGAACGAGGCATCCCTTTTAAAGAAGTATGGGCTAGATAAGGAGATGGTAGTAAAACTTCGGGAGGCCCTTCAAAAAGGAAACTGGAGGTTCCTGAACTAGGATTTTGTCATAATCCGTGCAGCTAGGATGCTGAGTTCATAGAGGATTATTAAGGGGACAGCTAGGAGTATCTGGCTAACAGGGGTTGGATCAGCAGTTATTATGGCGGTAAGTATAAAAACAGCCACATAGGTGTGGCGCCTCCTCTCTTTAAGAGTCTGAATGGATACCAGGCCGTTGACAGCCATCCATGTTATGAGGAGAGGCAGCTCAAAGACCAGGCTGAATATTATGGTGGTTATAAAAGCGAAGAATATGAACTGATTTATGGAGAAATACGCGCTGAGCCCTGCCTCCACGGAGAGAGAGGTCAGGATCTGCATCGCCACGGGGAGGAGGATGACGTATGTGAAGGTGAACCCAATGGCA
>JALUUU010000046.1 GCA_027021185.1 archaeon
CCACGCCCACCTCCACTATCTTCCTCGCTCCAGGATAGTTCCGGGCTATGTACTCGGCGAAGTCTTTATAATCCGTTAACACTTAAACACCCAAGGGATGATGATAGAGATAGTCCCCTTCGGGGACGTCGATCACGGGCTGCTCAGGGATCTGTGCGCTGAGCTAAAAAAGATTTTCGGGGACTGCAGGATAGGGGAGGCCCTGCCCGTGCCGGAGGATAGCTACAACCCGCGGAGAGGGCAGCACGACTCTATGTACTTCCTGCGGCTCATAGGTGACAGGGCTAAGACATCAAAGGCGGATAAGCTCATAGGCGTGACCGACAAAGACCTGTACACCGCCAACCTCAACTTCATCTTCGGCCAGGCTGAGATAAACGGCAGGGCATGCGTCATATCCCTGAGGAGGCTTGATCCCAGGTTCTACGGGATGAAGGAGGACTATTCCCTGCTCCGGGAGAGGACGGTGAAGGAGGCCGTCCACGAGCTGGGCCACTGCCTCGGGCTGAGGCACTGCCCCAACAAGAGCTGCGTCATGGTGTTCTCCAACAGCATAATCGAGGTGGACAGAAAAACCAGAAATTTCTGCGAGAGCTGCAATGATATTAATAAGGAAATTCAGGCCCACTGACCTCAGCAGGGTCTATGGGGTGGAGTGCAAGTCCTTCAAGGATCCATACGATGTCTTCTTCCTCCTCAACCTATACGAGCTCTACCCCGAGAGCTTCCTGGTGGCGGAGAGGAACGGCGTCGTGGTAGGCTACGTTATCGCCAGGACGATAGGGAGAAAGGGGCACATAATAGCCATAGCGGTGGAGCCCGAGTACAGGCGTCAGGGAATAGGGCGCGCCCTCATGAAGTCCGCTACCCAAGTTCTGAAGTCCCAGGGAGCCCAGGAGCTCTTCCTAGAGGTGAGGGCTTCCAACAAGGAGGCCATAAAGTTCTACGAGAGGCTCGGCTTCCGCCGGACCCAGGTCATCCCCAAGTACTACGCCGACGGAGAAGATGGGGTGCTATTGAGAAAGAGCCCGCCCTAGGCGTGGATGTTCACCTCGACCTTGCACCTCTCGGCAAGCTCGCCGAGGCGCTTGGCAATGCTCCTGGGGACTATCTCGTTGCTCTCCGCCAGGACGCTCGAGATGCCATGAGCCAGGAGAAAAATCGCGTATTTATGCTCTGCCTTGGTCCTGTGGATGTGGTGGGGGGAGATCCCCAGGCTGTAGTATTCCTGGAAAAAACTCTTAGACACGCCGTTGTCAACGAGGAACTTCATCAGGTAGATGAGGAGCTGATGAATATGAATAAGCTCGTCCTTGTACATCTACCCACCCAATCCTTCTTTGGCACCAAGGCATAAAAATTTTTCGTGCCCCTGGCTCGGACTTTGACCTATGCCACCCCGAGATCTCTGGAGGTTAGGAGCTTGAGCTCCGCGGGCTTCTTGGTGACGTTGCCCACCTTGGCCCCTACGAGGTACGAGACGTCTTTCTCGCTGGCTATCTCCACGAGCCTCTGGGTAACCACGCCGTCGAAGATTACAGCGTATATCTTCTCCTTGGAGTTCTGCAGGGCCAGGGCAAGGTCTCTCACCGCCACCTCCTTTATTACGTTTGCCTCCTCGTCCAGGAGATAGGCCTTGAGGGTGCCCGACAGGTCCTTGAAGAACTTCTTGAACTTCTCAGCCTTCTTGTTCTTCTTGCGCTTGGGGCGCTCAGGGACCTCAACCCCCCGGGTCCACTCCTTGCCCTTGCGCTCCTGCTTGGAGGCGAGCATGCCTATGACCTGCTCCGCGGGGATCTTGTTCCTCAGTCCCTTGAAGATCTCCTTCTTGGTGAGTTCCTCCACCTCCTTGCCGTTGGGTGCTCTGGCGACGAAGTCCACCTCCGCCACCTGCAGGAGCTCCCTGAGGATGAGCTCTCCGCCGCGGTCGCCGTCGAGGAAGGCCGTAACGGTCTTCTCCTTGCTCAGGTCTACAATCGTCTTAGGGATGCTGGTTCCCTCTACGGCTATGGCGTTCTTTATGCCGTTCTTAAGGAGGTTGAGAACGTCCGCCCTTCCCTCCACCACGATTATGGCGTCGCTGTCCGCCACGTTGGGTCCTGCCGGGAGGCGGTCC
Organism: archaeon; assembly: GCA_027021185.1. Lineage (GTDB taxonomy): Archaea > Hydrothermarchaeota > Hydrothermarchaeia > Hydrothermarchaeales > JALUUU01 > JALUUU01. The sequence continues at coordinate 2,117 of JALUUU010000046.1, forward strand.
CTGCCGAACTTGACTATCTCCCTGAGCCTTACGGCTTCTTTGACTTCCTCCGTGATCTCCATGCTGTCAGGGGTGATCTCCTCGATCATGGTCCCCAGGATGTTCTTAGCCCTCTCAACGACGCGCTTCCTCTTGGAGACCCTCACGTCCTCTATGGTCTCGATGGTTATAGAGGCCTCGCATGGGCCTACGCGGTCTATGGTCTCAAGGGCCGCGGCCAGGATGGCCGTCTCAACCTTGTCCAGACTGGATGGCACGTTAATGTATCCCCTGGACTTCCCTCCCTTGGAGTCCACGTTCACCTCTATCCTGCCTATCCGGCCGGTTTTCTGGAGCTCCCTCAGGTCGAGGTCGTTGCCCAAGAGGCCCTCTGTCTGGCCGAAGATTGCGCCCACGACGTCGGGCTTTTCCACGACGCCGTTTATCTCGATTTTAGCCTTGATTACGTACTTAGTAGTACCAAGATCAACTTTACCCATTGAAATTTCCTCCTGATTGGATTTGATGTTGGCTTACACCTTCCCACAAAGAAGCCGAGAACGAATCGCGAGTAAATGACTGTTTTTGTTTTTTTCCTTATGATGTGATGAAGTGATGAGCCATCCGTGCATTCTAAGTGAGAAGGCTGATTCCAATTTTGTTTTTACACCTATTAATAGTTTTTCGTGCCTCCCGGGGCTAGGGAACCCCCGAGGCAAGGTCCAGGAGAACCTTCCTGGGATCAGAGGCCTTCACCACCCCCGAGGCAAGGAGAACCCCCTCTGCCCCGAGCTCCAGGGCTGCCTTGACGTCGCTCCCCGTGCTGATCCCCGCGCCGCAGAAGACCTGGATCTTCGGGTCAAGGTTCTTCACGGCCTCCACGGAGTCGCTAACAATCCCAGGATCTGCCTTGGAGACAGGGATGCCCGAGCCTATCAACGCGGGGGGCTCCACGGCTATTGCCGACGGCCCTAGGGCCGCTATGGACCTGCTCACCTCTGTGTTGTTGGCGCAGGCAAGGGTTATGAGCCCCAGCTCCTTTGCCCTGCGGATGACCGCTTCGATGGCGGCTATCTCCATGGGGTGCTCGGAGTGATTAAGAAGGGTGCCCTGCGCCCCGGACGCCTTCACGGCCTCGAGGACGACATAGCCTGTGCGGCTCCCTGCCTCGAAGGCCTCGACGTGCTGGGCGTAGACAGGGATCCCCGCCTTCTCCGCCGCCAGGGCCAGGTCGACCTGCTGGGGGCAGACGGCTATCCCCACCCCGGTCTCCTCCGCGACCTCCTCGCAGGTCTTCACCAGGGACATGCCTTTCTCCCCGGCGGACTCACTGTAGGCCTTGAAGTTCAGCACTATTGGGGGAACCTTACTCAATCCCCGACCTCCTCGAACCTCTCCTCGAGCTTTTTGAGGACCTTGGGCAGGGTGGTGTACTCCATTTCCTCCAGGGGGAGGCGGTGAGGCTCGAAGGGGCCGTGGCGCCTCATATATTCAGCTATCTCCTGGGCCTTGCGGCGGGTGTAGTCATAGGCTGGGTCGTCGAAGAGGTCCACAGGGCCTGTGAGGGCGGAGTT
>JALUUU010000047.1 GCA_027021185.1 archaeon
TATATCCTCCATGGGCTGCCGGATCCTTCCCACCCTGGAGAGCTCCAGCAGGTCAGATATAAGGTCGTCCATCATCTCCGTGTTCTTCTTTATCCTTTCCACGTAGAACCTGGCCTCCTCGTCAAGAACCTGCATGTACTCGTTCATCAGGGCGCTGGCGTATCCCTGCACCGATATTATGGGCGCCTTAAGGTCGTGGGAGATGGCGTAGACGAAGCTCTCCACCTCCCTGCTCTTCTCCTCCAGTCTCTCGGCGTGTTCCTTCAGCTCTGCAAACAGGGCCGACGTGTGGAGGGCCGCCCCCAGGCGGCTCGCTATTATCTCCGCAAGCCTGGCGTCCTCCTCTGTGAAGCCTCCCCGGCGCTTGTCGGCCAGACGCAAAATCCCCAGAACCTCCCCCGAGACCAGGAGCTTGGCCAGGAGGAGATTCCTCTCCCCTCCCACGGCAAAGGAACCCAGGAGCTCCCTGTCTCTCTCAGGATCGTTAGACACAAGGGGCTGGATCCCGGGCCAGGCCTCCATGGTCGAGGCGATATCGGTGAGAGAAAACCTCATGGCCATGAGAAGGCCCTCCTCGACGCCGTGCCCAGGTAGGAGGGGCCGGAACCTCATAGTTTCCTTGTCATAAAGTATCACCGCGCACTGCTCCACATCCAGGAGCCCCGCAATCTTCTCAGCCAGGACACCGGACACCTCCCCAAGCTCCACCTCCTCCCTAAACAAATCAGAGATCTCATATATCCCCCGGAGCTCCCTGATCTCCCTGTCCCTATCATGCGCCGGATCCGTATCCATGACCGCCTCCTTGCCTGTCCAGACAACGGCCAACGGATCCCCCCCAGGGTCTCTGAGGAGAGACAGGGAGAAGAGGGTTTTCACATGCCTTCCATTCCTGCTGCAGATATCTGCCATGATATTCCTCAAGACACCTTTATCCAGGAGGGACCTCATCCATCCACGGATATTCTTCCCTACCCCCCTGGGATGAAGGTCATTAATAGATCCTCCCCGCACCTCCTCCGCCCCGTATCCATAGAACTCCTCGGCGCCGCGATTCCAGAAAACGATTTTCCCGTCTAGGGTTGTTATGATGACGGCATCCGGGGACTCCCTCACCACCCTCGGCAGGTATCTCTCCACATCTAACTCTATATCCGCTCCTCCCACTTCACCTCCTCCTCCACGAATCTGCCCTCCCCCTCCATCCATCTCCAGGAGGTTATCTCGGGGGGCTTGGAGAGGGATACTATGACATATGAGTGCCCAGGCCAGGTCGCCCTTTTCTCGTCAATGCCGGACGGCCTGCTGAGCCCCATGGGATGGGAGTGATAAAAACCGAGAACCTCCAACCCCTTAGCCTCTATGTCGTCCAGGGCCCTCAGCAGGTCCTCCGGGGCGATCTCGTAGCAGGTCTCGGGGAAAGAGCTTACGTTGCGGCATGGCCAGGCATCAGTCACCCTGTTCCCTGTCCCCCCAAGGACGCCGCATGCCTCTTTAGGAGCCTCCCTCAGGGCGTGGTCCACGAGTTTATCCACAACCCTCCTGGTCAGCACCAGCATCCCCTCACCCTAGATCGATTTCTCCCCAGAAAACCAGCTCAGCTGGCCCCTGCATAAACACTCTCTCGATCCCGTCCTCTGTGCCTTGCAGCTCTATACGGATCCGCCCGCCCCGGGCCTCGATATCGATGGCCTGGGAGGGATCGGCTAAGCCGACTAAGGCGGCTGCCACGGCGGAGGCGCTGATCCCGGTGGCGCAGGCATAGGTCTCGTCCTCCACCCCTCTCTCATAGGTCCGTATCCTGAACCTGTTCTCCCCCGTCTTCTCCAGGAAATCAACATTAGTGCCCTTGGGGAATGCCCTGTGGTGCCGTATCGCCCTGCCGAGGGAGGTCACATTCACGGCGTCGACGTCGTCCACGAATACAACGGCATGGGGCACGCCCACCTCCAGAAAGGCCAGCTCCACCTTCCGTCCACCGGCCCGCAGCCTCATCCTCATGTCCTCCAGCTTGGGGCTGCCCATGTCCACCCGCACCTCTTTCACCCTGCCATTATCCACGAGGAGGGAGGCCGTCTTTATACCGGCCATGGTCTCTATCTCCATCTCCTTCTTCCTCGCGGCGCCGTACTCATAGGCATGCTTGGCCAGGCATCTTATGCCGTTGCCGCACATCTCAGCCTCGCTGCCGTCGGGGTTGAAGATCCGCATCCTGACATCCGCCCGATTAGAGTTTTCCAGCAACAGGAGCCCGTCGCCCCCTATTCCGAAGCGCCTGTGACATAGCTTAATAGCGAGGCCGCTCTTATCGTCCTCGAGGATCTCCCCTCCGCGGTTATCTATGAGTACGAAGTCGTTACCGGCCCCGTGGTACTTATAGAACCTCATGGTCACGGCTCCTGGAATCGGCGGAGCTCTCTTCTCGCCATCTCGGCGTGCCTAAGCTCAGAGTCCCGTATCCCCTCGATTTTCTTCTTTATCCTGCCGTCCTTGAGCTTCTCCAGGATCCCGTCATACATCTCCGCAGCCTTAAGCTCGTAGTCCAGAACCCTCTCAAGGAGCCTCCTCATCTCGCCTTTGTCACCAATCATCTATATCGCTGGCCTCCACTTCAGCTATCATCTCCCCAAGGTAAAGGGCATGAAACCTCGAGTCATTTATAAGTTTCTTGATAAGCCTCCTAACCCCCTCATCCTCCAAGAACTCCAGGTACCTGGTGTAGTCCAGCACGAATATATGCTCCTCGAGACTGATAGCCTCATGAAGCATTTTCAGCAGCTCTTCTCTGGATACCACGTATATGCCTCCGTATCTCTTTTACTCTCTTTTCTTAAAAAGCTTCGTAACATTAATATTCCTTCAGGACTAGATAACCTTTGAATGTGGGTCTTGGTCTTTGTTTTGCTCGTCCTCACCAGCGGATGCATCGCCCAAGACAACCAGTCACCCAGGCCCCAGAAAATCCTGAACATTAACCCCATCACCCATGCCAGCGTCATGTTCAACTACGGCGGCGTCGTTGTTTACGTGGATCCAGCGGGGTATCAGGGGGCAGCGGATTTTTCAAAGATGTTCAGGGCGGACATCATACTAATAACCCATCACCACTTTGACCACTTTGACCCTAAGGCGATAAACTACCTCCTAAAGGAGGACACGGTTATAATAGGCCCCGAGACTATACAGGAGAGGGTAACCTACGCCAGAGTACTGCGAAACGGCGAGTCATTGGAGATAGATGAGGTCAAAATAAAAGCCGTCCCCGCGTATAATCTTAAACAGAGAATAGGGGTGGAATACCATCCCCGGGGCAGGGACAACGGCTACGTCATAAACTTCGGCTCCACCAGGGTGTACATGGCGGGAGACACGGAGTGCGTGCCCGAGACAAAGGCCCTCATGGGGATAGACGTGGCCTTCCTGCCGATAGACGGAGTCGACACCATGACCCCAGAGGAGGCGGCGGCCTGCGTCGAAGCCTTCACACCCAAGGTTGTTTATCCGTATCACCAGGGAAGCTCAAGCCCCGTCTACTTCGCCTCTCTCCTCAAAGATAAAGGGGTAGAGGTCCGGATAATGGAGCTGCCCTAGCCACGGCGAACAGCTAGAAAATATCGATGCATTTCCCGGGGGGAACATCGCAGCCCGGGAGACAGAGCCTCAGCACCTCCTCGGCGACCTCCTCGGGTCTCAGGAGGAGGGAATAGTCTTCTCCTGGGAAGAATTCTCTGTACATCCCTGTATCCACGCCCCCAGGGCACAAACAATACACCCTGACTCCTTTATCGGCAACCTCGCCGGCCACTGCCTGGGTGAACCCCACGACCCCGAACTTGGAGGCGCAGTAGGCGGCGAGCTCGGGGAAGCCGTATCTCCCGGCACCGGATGATATATTAATAATGACGCCTCTTCCCCTGCTGATCATCCCCGGAAGCACGGCCCTGGTGCAGAGATAAACCCCCTTGAGGTTGGTGTCAATCACGGCGTCCCATTCTTCCTCGGTCGTCTCGAGGAGGGGCTTCCTAAGGCCCACCCCGGCGTTGTTGACGAGGATGTCCACCCCGCCGAATCCATCCACAGCCGCTTCCACAAGCCTCTTCACGTCCCCCCCGCTGCGAACATCGGCGGCGACCCATATGCATCTTCCTCCCCGCTCCTCGATCTCCCCCGCCACCCTAATGAGCTCCTCCCTGGTCCGGGAGGCAATGACCACGGCAGCGCCCTCCTCCGCAAGAGCCAGAGCCACTGCCCTGCCTATCCCTCTCCCTCCGCCGGTTACGATGGCCGTGCTGCCCCTGAGCCTCATACCTTCATCCTCCTGAAGGAATACGACCCCGCAACCACCATGGCCGCCGCATAGAGCAGAAGGAGGGCAAAATCCAGGGCTAGGGGGAACCTGCCTATCCCAAGCAAAGCGCCCCTGATCCCGTCCACGGCATAGGTGACGGGATCCAGGTAAACAAGGAAAGTAAGCCATGGGGGGAGGTCCTCCACCTGATAGAGAGCCCCGCTCAGGAAAAACATGGGAAAGGCGACGAAGCTCACCACCATGCCGAATCCCTCCGGGCTCTCCATGCGCGAACCGATAATAAGACCAAGGCTCACCATCCCCACGGCGAGGAGGATGATGAACACGTAAGCCGTGGCCAGAGACGAAAGGGTATAGCTCACCCCCAGGAAGATCCCCATCCCCAGGATGACGACGCTCTCGATTATCGAGTCCGTCATCCCTCCCAAGACCTTGCCCATGAATATCGTGGTCCTCCTCAGGGGCGCCACCATCACCTCCTTCAGGAAATCTATCTTCCTGTCCCAGACGATGTACACCCCGAAGAAAAGAGAGGTGAAGAGAACAACCATGCAGAGGATCCCGGGGAATATGAATAGACGGTAATCCATGCCCGCCCCCGCCCCCGTGACGGTCACCTTCGTCTTAAGGGCGGTGCCGAATATAAAAAGCCAGAGCAAGGGGGTGAAGAGAGCCGAGGCTATCCTGGAGCGTTCTCTGGTGAAGACTATGAACTCCCTGAGCCAAAGGGCGTACAAACCAGACAGCTCCCTCATCTCCCAGCCCTCGCCCGTATAATCCTTGTGCCGTAGCCTCCCTCAGGCGGCCCCTCCCTGATCTCTCTCCCCGTGTAGTGCAGGAAGACATCGTTGAGGGTTGGGGTGCGGAGCTCAACGCTCTCCACCTCCCCCACCTCCGCCAGGATCTCCTGGAGATGTTTACCGGCGTCCTCCACGGTGAGGTATAGATAGTCCCCCTTGGTCTCGACCTTCTTGATGTATCCCTTTTTCAGGCGATCGAGGCGGGGGTTGCGTATCTTCAGCTTAAGCACCTCCCCGCCCACCCTCTCCTTGAGCTTGGCGGGGGTGTCCAGGGCCACGATCCTGCCCATGTCGATGATAGCCACTCTGTCGCAGAGCCTCTCAGCCTCCTCCATGTAGTGGGTTGTTATGATTATAGACAGGTCCCTCTCCTTAACCAGGTCCTGGATGTATCCCCAGACATGCTCCCGGCTCCCAGGATCCAAGCCGAGGGTCGGCTCATCCAGAAACAGCACCCTGGGGGAGTGGAGAAGCCCCCGCGCCAGCTCGAGCCTCCGCCTCATACCCCCTGAATAGTGCCTCACGAGGTCATGAGCCCTCTCCTCCATCTCCACAAGCCGCAGAAGCCTGGATATCCTGTCCTCGAGGACGTCCCTGGGAACACCATACATCAGGGCGTGGAGCTTCATGTTCTCATATCCCGTGAGGAGGTCATCGGAGCTGGGATCCTGGAAAACAATCCCGATGCTCTGCCTCACCTTGTGGGCCTCCCTGACGATGTGGTAGCCGTTCACCCAGGCAGACCCTGAGGTGGGCCTTATAAGGGTTGCCAGCATATGGAGCAGGGTCGTCTTGCCGGCACCGTTGGGCCCGAGAAGCCCGAAAACCTCTCCCCTGCCTATCTCCAGGCTGACGCCGTCCACAGCCTTTATCCCGCCCTCATAGACCTTCCTGAGGTCCTCTATCCTAATCGTCTCCCTCACCCCAGAAGCCCCAGGGCCTTGTCGGCTTCGTCGAGGAACTCCCCGACTATTCTCCCTCCCTCATCCATCTCCCTCACCCTTCTGCCGTAGCTCAGCAGCACGTCGAGGGCCCTTCCAGAGTCCAGGTCGTCGTCCAAGGCGCCTTCAAAGTCTCTCCTGGCGGCATCTGTCATCCTCCTGACCTCCTCGGAGGAGGCCTCCTCCCTGGTTCTTCTTGCCATGTCCCTGAGGCCTCTTAGGAGCTCCAGGTCCTCACCGGCCCTTACAAGCTTCTCAGGGGTGAAGTCCATTTTCTCCCTGTGGTGCTTCGAGAGGAGGAAGAGCCTCACGGCCATGGGGTCATGGCCCTTCCTCACCAGTTTCTTGAGGGTGTAGTAGTTCCCCTTGGACTTGCTCATCTTCTCGCCGTGGGCCGTGAGATGCTCCACGTGGAGCCAGTAGCTGTGCCCCAGCCGCCCCTTGGCCGCCTCCCACAGGGCGAGGGTGTTCTCGTGATGGGGGAAGACCAGGTCCACGCCCCCAGAGTGGATGTCCACGTCTCCCAGGTACTTGAGGGCAAGGACGGCGCACTCCACGTGCCACCCCGGCCTGCCCCTTCCCAGCTCGCAGTCCCACACCATGTCCTCGTCTTTCTCCTCCCAGGCCTTCCAGAGAACGAAGTGCTTGGGCTCCCTGTAGTCTTCTCTACGGCTCTTGGCCCTCAGGCGCTTCTTTGGGGTTAGCCCCGAGAGCCTGCCATACCCCACCTTGGTGATGTCCAGGTATATGCCGCCATCCTTGCCCCTGATGGCCAGGCCTCTGTCAAGGAGATCCCTGGTGAATTCGATCACATCCTCGATGTGCTCGGAGATCCTGGGATAGTAATCCGCTCTCTGGATATTAAGGGCGGAGATGTCCTCCATGAAGGCTTCCTCATATTTACGGGCTATCTCCCTCCAGCTCTTTCTCAGCCTCCTAGCCCGTTCGATGGTTTTCTCGTCCACGTCCGTGATGTTCATGACCTGCACCACCCTGTATCCCCTGCAGACGAGCCAGCGGCGTAGGAGATCCTGGAAAACAAAGGTCCTGAAGTTGCCTATGTGGGCGTAATCATATACGGTGGGGCCGCAGGTATACAGCTTGACGACACCAGGCTGAGAGGGCCTGAAGACTTCTTTTTTCCTTGTCAGCGTGTTATAAAGCCGCAGAGACATAATTACTTCTTCTCGGCCTTGGACTTTTTCCCTGTCTTGGTTTTTGCTTTCGTTTTTGATTTTGATTTTGCCTTTGTTGTAGCTTTGCCTTTAGCGGATCGGGTTTTGCCTGTGGTCGAGGCCTTCTTCCCCTTTGCCGGGGCCTTCTTTTTCTTGGCTTCTTTTTTCTCTTTGGGGGCTGCCTTCTTCTTCGCGGCTTTAGGGGCTGCCTTCTTTTTCACTGCTTTAGGCGCCGCCTTCTTCTTCGCCGCCTTAGCCGCTTTTTTCTTCTTTGGTTTTTCCTTGAGCTCCAGGAGATCGCCGAGGGCGTTTCCCGGCAAACCTTTCCTGAACCTCACCAGCAGGGAGTCTCTTCCATGGCTCCTGACTATAACCCCTGATATAATCTTCCCCCCATCGCTTTTCCAGGCAACCTTCCTGCCTATGAGAGAGGGGGGGTTCTCTCCCGCCACCTCCACTATGCCGTAATTATTCGCAACGTCCCTCCTCCTGCCTTTGAATGCCACAAGCCTAGCCTTCATCTCTCAAACCTCTCCAAGATTTTGTCCAGCACGTTTTCCCTGTTTTCAGGGCTGATCTCTATAAGGGCGATGTCTTCTCTTCTCCTCAGCTCATTAATTATCTCGTGCCCGGATTTTAATGGTATCGTAGCGATTACGTGTTTCTCCGAATTAAAAGCTTTCGCAACAGCCGCTGCGAATCCAGGGCTCTTAAGCTCCATGGCGCCCACCTCGTCGATAACTATCAAGTCGCATTCCTCCACGGCTCTATGCAGCGCCCTCTCCCCGAGCCCGTGAAGGGCATCGATGTTGACCACGTATCTGCCCACCCTCGGCCCCTGCCCCGGCCCCGTCCTCGCCAGGAGCGTTTCCTCCCCTGTCACGAGGTCCATGATTTTGAAGCCCGTCCTCTTCCCTCCTCTCCGAATCTCTTCCGTTATCACGCCTCCCACCGCCAGCTTATCTCTCAGGGCCTCCACCGCCTTCTTGCACAGGGTTGTCTTGCCGCATCCGGGGCGACCGGTTATCAACAGCTTCATCTCAGAAAAAGCTTATTACTCATGGATAATATATCATATCACTAGACCGGAGGAGGCAGATACCTTGGTTTATCACATCGGAGTCGTGGAGAGGGTTTATCCCTGCAACGGAGACGACGTAATCTCTGCCGAGGACAGCACTGAGGCCCGGGTCTGGATGTGGGACGAGAATCTGATGATCCTCAAGGTACATCCCAGCATAGCCGACAAGATAAAGGAGGGGGACTATGTCCTCGCTGATTACTATCCAAGCAGTGAAGACGCCCCCAATTTGAGGCGTGTCATAACCAAGATCCTCCGGGGGAAGGCGGGGGAGGAGGCCTGGAGAAAGTTCAAAGACTATCATAAAAAGAAATCCAGGACCACCACCACGACCCAGGTACCATATGGGTAGCTGTTTAAACAGAGGCGTCATTTTTAAATAATCTGAGAGCCATATCTTAGTGGAGGTGGGACGGCATGTCTACAGACTCCCTTTTCCCCGGGAGTTCACAGAATGTAGACGGACTTCGGGAGAGGGTTCTTCACGGATTCCCCGGAATCCTGGGGGAGGACGTTGAGGTTCTCCGAAGGACAAGGAGCCTGTGCCCGAAGTGCGTAGCTGAAGGCAAATATCATCAGTTCATAGTGGACTCCATCATCTACGGGAGGGATGGAAAAGTCTGGCAGACCAAGTACTGCGGCGAGCACGGCTATACCACGGAGATATACTGGGAGGACATTGACATGTATACGAGGGCCTCAAGATACGATGACCGCGGGCTGCGGATTTTAAACCCAAACATCGACGCAGAGGGCTCCCATCTCCCCTGTCCAGCGAGCTGCGGCCTATGCGGCTCCCACAGGTCCCACACAGCCCTGGGGAACCTTGTCCTGACCAACCGATGCGACCTGAGCTGCTGGTACTGCTTCTTCTATGCCCGGGACGGGGAGGGGATATACGAGCCTAGCCTGGAGCAGATCAGGATGATGCTCCGAAACCTGAGAAGCAGAAAACCCGTTGGGGCGGAGGTTGTGCAGCTCACAGGGGGGGAGCCCACCATGAGGAAGGACCTCATAGAGATCATCAAGCTGGTCAAGGCCGAGGGATTCAGGCACATAATGGTCAACACCAACGGGATACGCCTCAGCAGGGATGAGGAGCTCGTGAGGAAGATAAAAGAGGCGGGAAGCGTCAGCAGGGGGAGCATAATCCTGTACATGAGCTTTGACGGGGTCACGCCCCAGACCAACCCGAAAAACTACTACGAGGTTCCCGGGGTAATCGAAAACGCGAGGAAGGCTGGGCTGAGAATCGTTCTGGTCCCCACGGTCATAAAAGGGGTGAACCATGGAGAGGTGGGGGACATTGTGAGATTCGCAGTCTCCCACCTGGACGTTGTGAGGGGGGTTAACTTTCAGCCCGTGTCCCTGGTGGGGCGTATGCCCTTGAGGGAGCGGGAGAAAAGGAGGATAACTATACCGGGGATTATAAAGGAGCTTGAGGACCAGCTCGATGGATTAGTAACCCGGGACGATTTCTTCCCCGTCCCAAGCGTCTGCGGCTTAACCGATTTCATGGAGAGAATGCTGGGGGAGCCCAAGTACAGGCTGTCCATACACTTCGCCTGCGGAATGGCGACATACCTATTCAGAGACGGAGGAAAACTGGAGCCCATCACCCGCTTCCTGGACGTGGAGGGCTTCCTGAGCTTCCTTAGAGAGATGACCGATGCCCTAGACAGGGAGGGAGGAAACAAGACGGGAAGGGCTATCTCCACGGTGAAGCTCCTCTGGAGCATTAAAAAATATGTCAGGAAAACCCCCAGGGATTTTGACCTATCCAGGGCCCTGATGAGGGCTATCATGAAGAAGAGCTATGACCCATTCCTGGCCTTCCACAGGTCATCCCTGTTCATAGGCATGATGCATTTCCAGGACCCCTACAACTACGACGTGGAGAGGGTTAGGAAATGCGACATTCACTACGCCACCCCCGACGGCAGGATAATACCATTCTGCGCCTTCAACGTTCTCCCAGAGCTCTATCGGGACGTCATCCAGGACAAGTACAGCATGCCTCCTGAGGAGTGGGAGAAGAAAACCGGAGAGGTGCTTAGAAACAGTAAATATAAACACAACTTAAGCCATATAGAAAAGATACGTATAGCGGAGTTCTACCGCAGAAGCATAGAGGGAAGCTGATAGCATGAAGCTGGAAGTTGTTAAGATCGAGAAACCCTCTGAGCTGAACATCATCCTGGGACAGGCCCACTTCATAAAAACAGCGGAGGACCTGTATGAGGCCCTCGCAGGATCGGTTCCGGGTATAAAGTTCGGCCTAGCGTTTTGCGAGTCCTCGGGTCCCTGCCTCGTGAGGGGGGAGGGAAACGATGACAGGCTTAAAAAGATAGCCGTGGACAACGCCTACAGGTTGGGGGCGGGGCACTGTTTTTTGATTGTCATGGAAAACGCCTTCCCCATTAATGCCCTGAACGCCGTTAAGACAGTTCCAGAGGTGTGCGGCATATACTGCGCCACCGCTAATGACGTGGAGGTCGTGGTGGCGGAGACGGAGCAGGGACGCGGCATCCTCGGCGTCATCGATGGGTCCAGGTCCAAGGGCATAGAAGGAGAAGGGGACGTTAAGGAGAGAAGGAAGTTCCTTAGGAACATCGGGTATAAGCTTTGACCTGGAGCACGGCTCATGAGTGACAGAGAAGAGGTCGCGGCAGTAATAGAGGTCTATCTCAGAATGTTTAATGACCTTTTCTCGGCCTTCATGCGGGGGGGACTGGAGTTTGCCACGGACAGGACCCTTCCGTATCTGAAGCAAGTCTTTAAGGAGTTCCCGGATGTTTTCGCGGGGTTCAGGCTCGAGCTCAGGGAGCTGAACTACCACATCCTCCTGGATAATGCGGAAAAACTCGATTCAAAGGAGGTCTTCCTCGGCCTGCAGATGCTCATCAGAGTGATGTACAATGAGTGCAGGGAGATAGTTGAAAACGTGGATGCGTACGTCTCCGACAAGACAAGGGCCCTCGTGATGAAAAACTACGGGGTCCTGAGGAGACTGGACCTCCTGGAGTCGATACCCCCGGAATTCAAAGGATTCAAAAAGAATTTCAAGCGGGTCAAGCTCCCCTACGGCAGGGGTCACGCCTACATAAAGGTCCCTAAGGATGCCGAGGTCCTGCTGACAGAGAACAGCAAGCCGCTGAAGGACAGGAAAGCCAGTCTAAGAAAAGCCCTCTCGAAGCCCGTGGGATGCGACCGCCTGAGCAAAATAGTGGGTAAAGACGACAGAGTGGCCCTCATAATAGATGACTACACAAGGCGGACCCCCGTTAAAGAACTCCTGGAACTTGTGCTCCAGGAGCTTGAAAAGCGCACCCCGAACATAACCATCGTCGTGGCCTCAGGCCTTCACAGGAAAATGACGGAGGAGGAGATACGTAGGAAGACAGGGGGCCTGACGAAGTATCCCGTGGTCCTCCACGATGCCGGAGCCGAGGACCTGATCCCGGTGGGGAAAATGTTCACCGGCACAGAGCTGAAGATAAATCGCGTGGTCGCGGAGGCGGATTTCGTCTTGTCCATAGGAAGCATTGAGCCCCATCCATACGCCGGCTTCTCGGGCGGGGCAAAGAGCATACTCCCCGGGGTTGCCGGACGGGAAGCCATAATCTCAAGCCATTTATTGAATGTCTATCCGGGGTGCGCGGTGAGCAGGCTCGACGACAATCCCATGAGGCAGGAGATAGAGAACGCGGGAAAACTCGCCAGGCTCAAGTTCATAGTTAACACGGTTCTCGGGCCCGGGGGAGACGTGATGGAGGTGGTGTGCGGAGACCCGGTGGAGGCCTTTAGGCGGGGCGCGGCGCGGTGCCAGAAAGCCTACACCGTGGAGTACACCGAGAAGGCGGACATCGTTGTGGCCACACCTGGGGGATACCCCAAGGATTCAACCCTGTACCTGTCCCTGAGGGGTCTTAGGACGGCGGAGCTCATGCTGAAGGAGAGGGGCATCATCATCCTCGTAGCCAGGTGCGAGGACCAGAAGGAGATCATGCGGAAAAGCTTCAAAGAACTCCTTGAAGGCGACCCCAGGGACCTGATATCCTACTCCCTCGTCGAGAAATACAACCTCATCCTCGTGACCGACGCAGAAACCGCCGGAGAGGACTTTAAGAAAATGGAGATCTACACCGACCCAGACGATGCCCTGAGGGGGGCTATTGGGCGCCTCGGGATAGACGCCAAGATCATTGTCGTGCCCAACCTCTACGTCATCCCCAGGATGAGAATAAGCGAGAAGGTGCAGCTGGAGAGCATCATGAACACTATGGAGGCGGGGATCAGCATCGTCGACGAGGACATGAGGATAAGATACATGAACCCGTATCTCATCAATATCTTCGGATCAGAGGCCATTGGTAAGCGATGTCACGAGGTCTTCGGGGGGAGGAAGACCCCCTGCGTGAAGTGCTGCCTGAGCAGGGGAAGGGTGCGGTGCAAAACCGAGACCCTCGAGGTGGCCAGGCTGGGGAAGACCTTCTTAATCACCCACTCCCCCATGGAAACCCCAGACGGCAGGCTCATGCTCCTGGAGATATTGACGGACATAACCGCCAGAAAAAACCTCGAGAAAAAGCTCAAAGAGTACTCGGAGCAGCTGGAGCAGAAGGTGGAGGAGCGCACCCGGGAGCTCAGAAAGGCCAACAAGCTCAAGGACCTCTTCACCGACATAATGCGCCACGACATCCTGAACCCCCTGGGGGTCATTAAGGGGGTGGCTCAGCACCTTAAAAACCTCGAGGAGTTCAGGGATAGAAAAGAGATCGAGGTCATCCTGAGAAACGCCGAGAGAATTGAGAGGCTCATCGAGTCCTCTGCCACATACTCTAAACTATCCTCCATGGACAAGCTGGACTTCCAGGAGATGGACCTCGACGAGGCCCTGAAGGACGTGATCAGGAGCATTCAGCCCCTGGCGATGCAGAAAGGCATGACCATCGAGTACGAGTCCATGGGGAAGAGCACGGCCAAGGTCAACCCCATTATCCATGACGCCTTCGCTAATCTCCTGAGCAACGCCATAAAGTACAGCCCTCCCAACACCATAATTACGGTCGCCCTCAGAGACCTCGGGGACAAATGGGAGATCACGGTGAAGGATCAGGGAGTGGGCATCCCGGATAAATACAAGGAAAAGGTCTTCGAAAGGTTCTCCAGGATAGATAATAAGAAGGGGATAAAGGGCACGGGCCTGGGCCTTGCAATAGTTAAGAGGACCATGGACCTCCATAGAGGAGATGTCTGGGTCGAGGACAACGTCGTGGAATACACCGATAAGAAGGGCCGATCCAAGACCAGGAAGCAGGGCTCAGTGTTTTACGTGATAATTCCGAAGGACCTGGAGAGCTGACGCGCTTGGTAAGGTTTTTCAGCCCCACCGTCAACACATTATCCGTGGAAATAAAGGTGGGATGCTGCGGCTTCCCAGGGGGCATGGCGGCCTACTTTAAGAACTTCTCCCTGGCGGAGGTGCAGAAGACTTTTTACAGGCCGCCGAGGCTGGAGACTGTGCGCCGGTGGAGAGACAAGGCCCCTAGGGAGTTCGAGTTCACCTTAAAGGCCTGGCAGGTGATAACCCATCCGGCCTCAAGCCCCACGTATCGGAGGGCAGGGATCAGAATAGATAAACCGGAGAACTGCGGTTTCTTCAAGCCCACCGAGGAGGTCAGGGAGGCCTGGAACACCACCCTCGAGGTGGCCCGGGCCCTGGAGGCGAGAATAGTGGTTTTCCAGTGCCCGGCCAGCTTCAAGCCCTTGGAGGAGAACCTGGGGAACATGAGGAGATTCTTCAGCTCCATTGAACGGGAGGGCCTTATCCTCGCATGGGAGCCCAGGGGCGGGTGGGATGCCACCCTGATAGCGGGGCTGTGCAAAGACCTGGATCTGGTCCACTGCGTCGACCCATTCCTGGCGGAACCGGCTGTGGCGGGAGAAACCGCCTATCTGAGGCTTCATGGATACGAGGGTGGGCGCATGTACTATCACGACTACACAAGGGAGGAGCTTGAGTATCTCCTACGGGTGTGCAGGAGCCTAGAAAGCAGGGAGGTTTACTGCCTCTTCAATAACATCCGGATGGAGAAAAACGCCCTCGAGTTCAAGGAGCTTCTCAGAGGTCCTCAACCACGTCAAGGGCAAGCCTGACCCCCGCCGCCACGCCGTCGGTCTCCATGTATCCCCCTGGTTTAACGGCGTCCCCCACCAAGACAAGCCCCTCCACGGGGGTCTCTGGGCCGAGGGACTGACCGGACATCACCCTGTTCACGGGCCAGGAGCCCCGATAGCATTGAGCAGCCAGGACTCTGCAGTGCTCCCCGAAATCAGGGAACAGGGCATGGAGATCCCTTATCCCCAGCTTTATCTCCTCCCTGATACTCCTCCCGGGGAGCAGGGTCTGGTGAGACATTAATAGATGCCTTCCGGGGGGAGCCAGCCCAGGGTCGGCGTTGGTTACCTCGTTGAGTCCGCACACCCTCTCAGCCTCAGGGGTGAAGAGCACTCCCGTGTGCCCCAGCATGGCCTTGTCGCATGCCACGCTAATCTTTATACCGGCCGCCTCCCGTAGGCGGCGAATCTCATCGATGTATCGCCTGGGGAAGTTTTCCTGCCCGCACAGGTCAAGGGTGGCCTTAGGGCCTATGTTGCTGACGACTACGTCACAGGGCTTTTTCTCCGATGCCCCGACGTAGCACGCCCGACCATCTTCGACCCCGATCTTCTTCACCCTGGACTTGTAGATGAATTCCCCTCCCTCTGCCTGAATCGCCTCCACCAATGCGTCTGTCACGCCCTTGCATCCTCCCACGGGCACACCGGGGCCTCCCAGGGTGTTGATGTTCTTGGCGATGGCCGCCACCTCCTTCGAGGGGATCATGGATGAGTCTATGCTCAGGGCCCAGCCGCAGAATGAGTCAGCAAGCCTCAGGGCGAGAGGATGCCGCACCTGCTTTGCCAGCCACGTCTCAAAGCTTTCGTCACTCCTCACCATGCCCAGGGTGAGCTTTCCGAGAGCGGCCCCCAGTTTGAGTTTATCGACCAGGGGGAAAAGCCCTGGAAGCTCCTCGAATAGATGGTCCTCACCCCCCACCCTGAAGAGCCCCTCCGGCTCTGAGTCCATGATTTCCACCCCTGCTCCGTAGCGGCGCAGAGCCTCGGCCAGTGGCCCGCGGCTTCCATGAGGGATCATGTGGAGGGCCCCGGTTGACAGGCTGAAGCCCTTATATGTCCTGTTGGTGAATCTCCCCCCGGGATAGCTCAGGGCCTCGTATACTGTAACATCGTAGCCTTTCCGCAGAAGCCCCAGGGCCATGAGGAGGCCCCCCAAACCTGCACCAACGACGCATGCACGCATGTTACCTTAATGATGAAGGAGGGAGTATTAATAAACATCGCGCTCATGCAGGATGATGAGAAGGTCCTCGACGAAGAGGCGACGAAGAGGGCCAGGGAATTATTAGCCCACCTCGGGAGAAGATACGGGGTCTCCCCCATGAGATACCCTGTGGTTTACAGCCTGGGCGGCTCACGCATAAAAGAGCTGACGAGGTTCTTCGTGAAGAACTTCCTCGCCTGGCCATTAACGGCGTTCAGGGAGGAA